>NZ_JBBMFA010000107.1:0-6121 GCF_040096265.1 Ruthenibacterium intestinale | reverse complement strand
CTTCATTCTACCAGAGTTCTGCAAACCATGTCTTCTTTTATCCTCTTTTCAATTTGCGAAACTTATTGTACCTTATCCGCCGCCGGACATCGTAGATCCGCCCTCGCCGATCACCGTTTCATATCCATCGGGAAGCGCCGTAATGAAGTCGTGGCACTGCGCCTTTTTCGCTGCCTCTATAATTTCTTTCTGGGTTGCATTTGGATTGCCGAAACGGATGTTGTTCTCAACGGTATCGTGGAACAGATAGACCTTTTGAAAGACCATCGAGATATTGCGGAGCAAGCTGTCACAGGTCATATTCCGCACATTCTCACCGCCTACTGTGACCTCCCCGCTGTCCACATCATAGAAACGGGCAATCAGGTTACAAATCGTGGTCTTGCCGCTGCCAGATGGCCCTATAATGGCCGTAGTGCTGCTTTGTGGGATGGAAAAGCTGATATTCCGTAAAACAGGAACTGTATCGTAGGAGAATGTCACATCACGGAAAGCAATGTCTGCGTTTTGCAAAGAGATAGCTTTCCCATCTTTGTCTATCATGTCGGCGTGTTCAATGCCGTCCAATTTATCCAGTGTAGCATCAATAACCTCCAATACATGGGCGGCATTGTTCATGGCCTCCACACTTCCAAAGATCATAAAGGAAAACATATCCAGCATGAGCATAGCTCTGTTTCTACAAATGGACCAGCGGAAGCGGCAAAAGTACCCTCTCCCGACTCATCGCGCGTTTCTGGGATGTAAACCAGGGAACGGTCAAAATTGGCAGAATTGATCTACGCGAACTTAATCCGGAGCACCCGGTAGAATATATGTCCTTTGTGTTCCAAGATGTAGTGCTTTTTAACGACACCGTCTATAATAACATCAAAATCGGTAATCTAAACGCCACAGAAGAGCAGGTTATGGCAGTCGCCAAAGCCGCCTACTGCGATGAATTCATTGAAAAATTGCCGGACGGATATCACACAGTTTTGGGAGAAAACGGGAGCACTCTTTCCGGTGGTGAACGGCAGCGCCTGTCCATCGCAAGAGCTCTGCTGAAAAATGCCCCCATTGTTCTTCTGGATGAAGCAACCGTCAGCCTGGATCCGGAGAGTGAATCCTCCATCCAGCAGGACAGCCTTGGGTGGAGCGTATAAGATTTAAGAGACGGCCTGAAAAACTCAGGCCGTCTTTCCGTTTCCCTGCATTGCAGTCTGGTGATGTTAATGATCAATCCGCTTCTCACATGGGCCACAGTGGACATAAAAAAATCAACAAGGTGATTGATTGCAACGCAAGAATGCAGTATAGTAAAAGTAGTTAGCAATAGGCAACCATCGTTTGAAAACATCGTGGTAGGATACAGGGATACGGAGGCAACTATATGCACACGTATTATCAAAAAAGCAAGAATAAGCTCCAGCGGGAAATGAACAATTATCTGAAACTTGTCAAGCCTGAACTGAAGGAGATTTTCCGAAAGCCCTATCCCCAGATTTTCGCTGAAGTTTGGGAGTACTATGAGCAGGAGATGCTGGAACATTTTCCTTTTATCGGTGGCGACAGAAGCAGCGGAACGAAAAATCTAACTGGCTGTATGTTCTTTATTGCCATTGGTGTTGTGGGAAAACGATACGGTCTTTCCATCCAAGACTGGGGACGTCTGTCCACCACCCTCTATGAGCGGTACTTTGACAGAGTTCCCCGACCGTTGCGCCGACTGATTGGTGGAGTGTTCAACCATTGCCCTGATCTTGTCAACAAGGCATTGCATCGCAAAGACAGAAAGAATGCGGAAAACGCTGCGAGAAACCCGGGAAGCTTTGTAACGCAGACCATGACCCCCACAGAAGAGTACCCCGTCATCTATCACAACCAGGTTTGCCCCATCTATGAGTTTTGCAAAGCGAGAGGCTACATGGAGTATCTTCCTTACATGTGCAATCTGGACTATGTAATGTTCCATGCCTTTGGTGTTGCTCTGTACCGGGAAAAAACCTGTGCAACCGGGGATGACGTGTGCGACTTCAAGATGAAACGCGGCGCAGCAATTCCTGCTGTGTGGCCTCCGCATATTTTAGATGAATCTGATCCACTGAAATGATTCTTTCCTCGCGTTAGGAGTACCATAAAAGGAGAAAACCATTATGAAAAGAGTGATTAAAGGCGGATTTTTGACACTGAGTGGTACGATTGGAATTACTGGAACGATGATGGTTGCGATGCAAAGCCCAGCAAACGCATGGGTAACACCACCGGGAAGAATGATCATAAGTATTTTTGAAAACGGGTTATCCCTTCCTGCAATTTTGTTTCTTGTACTGTTCGTTTGCGGATTGTTTTTTATCCTGACAGACAATATAACAGATTAACTGGTCTTCGCATATCGGAAACTGAGTTGTGCGGTAAAACAGTAGAACCAATGGACATAAACATGTCGCTTCTTCTTGTGAGGGTTATGATTCCAGTTCTCCCCTGCTCTTCTGAGCTTGCTATCGGATTAATAAGCTACACTTGGGCGGCGAGATAAGACATGGTGCTTAACGCACAAATGGTTAGCAACAACTAGTTAAACAACTCCCTTGTAGATGAAAGGGGATGCATATGAACTGGATGCGCACTTTTTTAGATGGGCTCGCCATGGCAGCTTACTTTAACCTGTTCGCCGGGTTGGCAGCGCTGTATTGTCCCAGGCTGATGTTCCCTTGTTATCCGCCCGCCATCATCAAGGCGGCGAAAGAGCCGCCTACCGCGACAGAAAAACGTTCTTACTGGCTTTGGATCTGTTTCGGAGAACTTCTGCCCCTTCTTCTTTATGGTGCGATCAGTGCTTTGGATGGCGGGACAACACGATTCTGGTGTCTGACCCTGACTGGGTATATCCAGTGGATAATGGTCAATTTCTGTGATCTGTTCTTCCTGGATTTCTGGCTGATTCAAAAGAAGGCAAAAAACCGGTTCGTCATCCCCGGCACCGAGGGACATCCTGATTATACGTTCAAAAACTGGATGAAGAACTACGCTCTGCCGGAGCACCTTCTCCAATGGCCGTTTTTGATGTGTCCCATCCTGGCAGTAGCTCAAGCGGGACTAGGGCTGCTTATCAATATGTTTTGGTGATCTTATGAGGTGCAGAAGATTGTAGCCACCCGCCCGGCGCTATATCTGATCCAGGAAATCACATTTTATCTTTTCTGCGAGGAGATTCTTTATGACGCTTGCAACACTCACCGCCTCTTCTCCACAGTAACTTTTACAGGCAAGAGCGGTGCCACCTTCTCTCCGGCTTACAAAGCGTGATCTGGTTGATCTGTCGCCCAGCTCACGGCGATGACAGACCTAGCCGGCGGGCACTTGGCGCGGACGGATGATTATTCAAATTGATTACAGAATTCATCAAGACTTAAACAGGAGGATAACCATGTCCAAGCTAGGTGTTGTAGAAGACACGCTGTTTGTCCCCATGCTGGGCAGAATCTATGCCAGTGAGCACTGTCCAAATGTTTTGTACGATCAAAAGGCGCTGGAACTGAAAAATAAGCTTCCGACCGACCTGCTTGGAAAGGGCGGCCAGAGCCAGTATACCCTGCTGGCCTCCGCCGTCCGATCCTCCAATATGGATCGAACTGTTCAGGCCTTTCTGGAGCGCAGTTCGGATGGCGTGATCGTCCAACTCGGCTGCGGCCTGGAGACAGCTTATTATCGCAGTGACAACGGGCATACACACTGGTATGCTGTGGATCTGCCTCATGTGATGGAGTATCGACGGAAGCTGCTGCCGGAGCCGGAGAGGGAAACCTACCTCGCCGGGGACGCCTTTGCAGAGGACTGGATCAGACAAGTTCGCGCCGATGTGCCAAATGCGCCGATTCTGGTCACCGCCGGGGGGCTGTTCCATTATTTTGAGGAGGCCAAGGTTGTAGGCCTGTTGCAAACACTGCAGCAATATGGAGAGATAACGCTTGTTTTTGATACTGTAAACAAAAGTGGCATGGCTATGATGCGAAAAAAATACATGAAGCAATTGGGCCATGCCGATGCGCAGATGTTTTTCTATGTAGATTCGGCAACGGATCTGACTAAAAAAATCGGCGGTAAAGTCAAGGTTCTTGCGGAAGAACCATACTATTACCACATCCCCAGGAATGGTCTGAAATTGTCTACAAAAATCAGCATGACAGTTTCTGATGCTTTGCGCATGGTGAAAATGATACAGCTGAATTTGTTAAAGTGAGGAAGCGACAATGAATATCGCAGAATTTCGTCAAAAATATCCAGAAGACACACTGGTATTACCCAGCGGAAAACCCTTTCCCTACCGCTACTATAAAAATCCTCAAGCAAAAGCGACCGTTGTTCTCCTGACTGGCGGAATCGGTTTGTCCGATCTGCTCTATCTGCATTTTGACCGACTGGCCAAAGATTTCTCTGTCCTTACTTTTGATTACCCCATCTGCTTTGCCGACAACAAGGAGCTTGCACAGGCCGTGGCTGCGCTTTTGCAGCACCTTGGCGAGAAAGCCTGGTTTGTAGGGCAATCTCTTGGAGGTGTTGTGGCGCAGATCATCGCCTCCCTTTATCCGGAAGTAGTGGACGGTTTGATACTTTCCAACACCTGCTCGCTTTCTAAGGATATGAGTCCCGCTGCATATGCACATTTAATGAATATGCTCAAAAGCCAAGAGAAGTTTAAAAAGCTTCTCTCCGTCCTTCCATTTTCTGCGGTAAAACACTCTATAAAACGAGTCGTTTTGAATCAAAAAAAAGATGGATTGACATCACAAGAAAGAACGACCTTGGAAGAATTCTGTGCTATTATGATGGATTTGTTGACAAAGGAATATGAGCGTCATATGGTTGATCTTTTAATCGATACGCAAAACTATTTGGGGATGACAAAAGAGACCTTTATCACGTGGAACGACAGGGTTTTGCTGATGTTATCTGCGGATGATGCCACGTTCACACAAGACTGCAAGGATGCCCTTATATCCGTGATGCCAAACCCTACCGTATGCACCAATCTTACCGGAGGACACCTTTCCCTGCTGTTTCGATTGGAAGAATATGTAGAATATATCACTGTGTATATTTCTGAGCGTACATAGAAAAATCGTTACGATGAGAAAGCCCCCTTCTCTACTATAGCGAGGAGGGATTACCGTTCGAGTGGCTGTTTCTTTTTAGTGTTCTAAGGCAGAAGCCCAAATAATGATCGGTGGAAAAATATTTTTGTGTTTTCGCTTTTTTAATCGTCGCCGCTTTGCCTTATTTCCGGTTTCGTCTTCTATCTTGATAGGGCAAGTCCAATAGGTACACAATGTGGACCTATTAGGCTTAACACCGTACGTGGGAGAAATAAGGGCTTGTGAGACATCACAGGCCCTTATTTTTATTGGACAGAGAGGCCATCGCCTCTTGTAGAGCGACAAGTTTTCTGCCGGTGAGCTGCGGCGTATAGGGATATTGGGTCAAAACGTAACTGTGGGTAGTTCAAGTGTTCCCGCCTAAAACCAGGACCGTGGATGACACATTGCCCCCCTGAGCGATTTTATATACCTTCTTAGATTAAATACAGAATCAAATTGAATCCTCACTCTGCCCATATGCCCCAACACAAACAAAGCCCACAACGGAATCTTCCGTCGTGGGCTCTGTTCACGCAGCTTTTCTGGGATCCACGGGTTATCTTAGAGGGAACGCCGGGATACTTCGAGCCCTTAAGTCTATACACAGTAGTGATCGCTGCCCCAGGGGAGCGAAAGTCCAGCGTCATGCGGGATATGACCACATTCCTCTATGAGTATGAACAGGAATATAACAAGGCGCACAGCATGGAAATACGGGAAAACCATTTGCAACGGGAATCTCTGGAGCGCCAGATCTCTGGTCTGCAAAAGAAGCTGGAGCGCAAGGAAAGCCGGGAAATGGAGTTGGAGCTGCGGCAGCTTCAGGAGCAGCTGCAAGAAACTCCAGAACTAAAGCCGGTTCGCTTTTTTGCGGACGATTGTTCCAGTGAAGCGCTGACCAGCTTGATGGCATCTAACAACGGGGTATTCTCGGTGATCTCTACGGAAGGAGGTATCTTTGACATCATGGCAGGACGGTATTCCAACAAATCCAACATTGATGT
>NZ_JBBMFA010000106.1:0-86614 GCF_040096265.1 Ruthenibacterium intestinale | reverse complement strand
GCGGCCGCGGCGCGCTGGCCTTGGCGGCGGGATTTTCAGGCGCGCCGGGAACCATGAAAGAAAGGGTGACAGCAATGTTTGACAAAACCAAAAAGAAAACGTTCGTTCCGGTACTGGCAGCACTGTGCATAGCAGTGGCGGCGGCCAGTGCGCTGGTGTCGTGCAGCGCCAGGGAAGCGGCTTCTTCGCAGAGCACGGCTTCCACTTCTGTGGCACAGAGCACATCGCAGCCGCAAAGCGCATCGCAGGCGGAAAGCGCATCCGCTTCCGCGCCGGACAGCACCGCCTCCTCTGCCGGATCCACTCCGGTTCTGACCGCGGAAGAGACCGGCTGGGTCTGGCCGGTGGGCGGAGAATATACGCTGAGCCGCTCCTTTGCGGAAAGCAGCCACCGGGGCGTGGACATTGCGGCGGACGAGGGAACGCCCATTTACGCGCCGGCAGCAGGCGTTGTGACGGCGGCGAAGAACGAAGTGGGCCAGAGGGACCAGGAATGGTCCATGGGGCTGTACGTGCAATTGGACCATGGCAGCGGGATGACGAGCCTGTATTCCCATTGCAGCAGCGTGACCGTGGAAGAGGGCGATACCGTTGCCGCGGGCCAGGTGATCGGCTATGTGGGCAGCACCGGCAATTCCACCGGCAACCATGTGCATATTGAGATGGAAAAAGACGGTGTTCTGCAAGACCCCATGGCCTATCTGCAGGCATCCGCTCCGCAGCAAAAAGAGCAGGCGACTTTGGAACCGACGGCGTGAGACAAAACAGATACACATGTAAAAAATGAGCGGGAACGGTTTACGGGCTGCGCGCTGTGTGCTATTCTGGTAACACAACACTGCTTTTGCGGCAGGGAGAGATGGATTTGGTGTGGAAAAAACGATGTGCGGCCCTGGTTCTTGCGCTGGCCTTGGTGCCGGCTATGGGCGCGGCCGCAGCAGAGACGCCCGCTGAGGAACTGGAGCGTCTGCGCAAAGAACAGCAGCAGATCGAGCAGAGCATTGAGGACGCGCAGGACGACATTGAACAGGCGGGGCAGCAGAAGGAACTGTATACCCAGAAAAAGAACAACATCGGCGCACAGATCGAGGCCATGAAGCTGCAGATTGACACCCAGCAGGCCCAGATCGAGCAGACACAGGCGCAGATCGCTCAAACCGTGA
Source organism: Ruthenibacterium intestinale (assembly GCF_040096265.1). Classification (NCBI taxonomy): domain Bacteria; kingdom Bacillati; phylum Bacillota; class Clostridia; order Eubacteriales; family Oscillospiraceae; genus Ruthenibacterium; species Ruthenibacterium intestinale. The sequence continues at coordinate 85,451 of NZ_JBBMFA010000106.1, read as the reverse complement.
CCCAGCTGGATGCCAGCCGGCAGAGATTTGAGGACCGGATGGTGAGCATTTACGAGATGAGCCGTCAAAGCAGCCTCAGTGTGCTGCTGGGGCTGGACAGCTTTTCCGAGATGCTGCGCTTTTCCGAAAACCTGCAGAGCATCGCGGTCAGCGATACGCAGATCATGGAGAATCTGCGCGCGCAGGAGCAAACGCTGGAGCAGCAGGCAGCGCAGGAACAGCAGCAGATGGATCAGCTGAACGCCTCGCAGGAGGAGCTGAAGCGTCTGGAAGCGGAGTATGCCCAAGCGCTGCAGCAGGCGGATTCGCAGATGACCCAGGCGCAGGCGGAAAAAGAATCTTACGAAAAAGCCAGCGCCGAAAAGGAGAAAGAAATCGAAGAGGCCGAGCGCCGCTATGCCGAGTGGGCGGCCCAGGACGATAACCCCGGGGTGGATTTCACCGGTGGCACCTTTGTCTGGCCGCTGCCGGGCTATACGCAGAATTCCCCCATGGGCTGGCGCACGGACCCCATTACCGGCCAGCAGAGTTTTCACCGGGGAACGGATATTCCGGCTCCCAAGGGAACGCGCATTTACGCGGCGGCTGGCGGCGTGGTGTCCACTCACGCGGATTCCAGCTATGGCACCTGTGTAAAAATCAGCCACGGCGGCGGGCTGGTGACCATTTACGCCCACATGTCGGCCCGGGCGGATGGCATCGGGGACGGCGTTGTGGTAGAACAGGGCCAGCTGATCGGTTACGTGGGCAGCACGGGGCGTTCCACCGGCAATCACCTGCATTTTGAAGCCAACCTCAACGGCACGCCGGTCAGCGTGTTTGACTATCTGTAAAACAAAAAGCGCACCCTTAGGGGTGTCCAGTTAAGAAAACATTCTAAGGCGAGAGAGAAACGGTATAGCTTCGGCTATGCCGTTTCTTTCATTTTTGCCTGCTATCAAATACTTTGGACATTTCCAAAATCCCGATACCTTTGTAGTAGATATCTACCTCTTGCCTGCGGTTGATTTTGCTATGGGGATCGGTCGCCGCGTGAATGACGATCTTCTCAACGAACTCATGCAGGATACGGGGTGTCAGCTCCGGGATATCGGTGTACTGGCGGACAACGGACAGAAACCTATCAACATTGGCACTTTTGCTTTCTGCTTCTTCGATTTCTTCACGGAGCATTGCAGCCTGTGCCTGCAAGCCAGCCTGTTCCGCTTCATAGTCGGTGGACAGCTTGTGAAAACGCTCGTCTGTCAGCTTTCCGCTGATGTTGTCCTCATACAGCCGCTTGAAGATCATATCCAGTTCCGTGATACGCTTCTTACTTTCAGACAGTAGCCTGCGCTTTTTGGCAAGACCTTTATTGCGCTCCTTTACATCCATATCCATGACCATTTGAACGAAGCGGTTTTCATGGCTTCTTGCGAAGGACACAATCTCCCGCAGATTTTGAAGGATCAGTTCCTCCAGGATAACCGTTCGGATGGAGTGTGGTGTGTTGCATACCTGCTTTCCCTTACGGTAACCAGAGCAAATATAATATTCTTGATCCTTTCGGAAACCGGTCGCTCTGCACTGGTACAGGATCGAGCCACAATCGGCACAGTACATCATGCCGGAGAACATCCCCATTTCGCCCATCTTTGTCGGACGGCGCCGTGACTGCCGCGCCTGCTTTACAGCCTCGGCAATGGCTTCTGTCCAGATAGGTTCATGGGTATTTTCAAAGATGACCCATTCACTTTCGGGATTTTTAATTTTCTTTTTGCTCTTGTAGGACTTCTTTGTGGTCTTGAAGTTCACCGTATGCCCCAGGTACTCACGCCAGCGATCCATAATTCCCGCTATCGTGGTATTGTCCCAGCCATAGGGATCACCCTGCTTTTTTACATTACAAGGGATGCCTTTGCTTTCGTAGTAAGCGGCAGGAGTGAGGATTTTCCGCTCCCGCAGCTTTCGTGCTATCTGGGACGGTCCAAACCCATCCATAACATACAGCCCGATTTCATAGACCACATCGGCAGCCTCACGGTCAGGTATCCAATGTTTGCTGTCCTCCGGGTCCTTCATATACCCGTAGGGGGCACTGGTCGTCAAATGTTCCCCAGCGTTTCCCTTGACCTTCATAACGGCACGGATTTTCTTGCTGGTGTCTTTTGCATACCACTCATTGATGATATTGCGGAAGGGAGTAAACTCATTATCGCCCTGGGTGCTGTCCACCCCATCGTTTACGGCGATAAAGTGAACATCATGTTCGGGGAACATGATCTCGGTATACATACCCACCTGCAGATAATCACGGCCAAAACGGGACATATCTTCTTGTGTCAAGTAGGGACTAAAAAAATTTTGAGAATTTACAAGCCGTTCATAGGTGGACAACCACCCGTGAACGGCTTGCGTTTTCTCTATGCTCTTGTGCCGTTCTTTGTGCGACGCTTCTTATACGCCGCCGCAAATGCCTCCATCATCGGAGTGACCGGAAGCTCGTTGTCAGGCTTGGACAGATACTCGAACCGGATGCCGTTCTCCCGGAACTTTCGCTCAAACCTCATGAAAGAGGAAGTGTCCCGGCTGATTCGCGAGGTGTCGCGGGTGAGGATCGTACCGATGTCCTGACGCTTGGCTTCGTTCAGCAGGAAGTTCATGATACCTTCCGTATGGACGCCGGAGATGCCGTCTGCCGCCACAGCAGCAGCCACCTCATAGCCTTTGTCCTTCGCATAGCGTTCCAGCTCTTCCCGCTGGTCTGCTGCCGCAAGCTGATCCGCACAGGCAACGCGGATATAAAGAAATACTTTCATTTGGCTTCTCCTTCTGATGTAGTGAGGAAGTCCTTGAACTTCCAGACGATTTCTATGTTGTCAAGATCGTAAATGTAGACCGCAGAAATGAATGCGTGGGTCAGCTCATAGGTCAGAGCTTTGCAGTCGGCGTACTGTTCGCAGACCGCGTCCAGCTTTTCATCTGAACAGGCGGTCTCGGAGTCAAGCTCCTTCATTCGCTCGTGACTGCGCTGGATTGCTCCATCGTTTTCAGCAATCTTCACATCCGCTGCCGCCTTCTGCTGAATGTACGCCTCCTTCGTGATGCTTCCGGCTGCATACTTCTCGTAGAGCCTCAGCTTGGACGCCTTGTGCTGCTCGTTCTGCTTTTGCAGAGTGCGGATTTTATCAGCACATTCCTTGATGGCAGATTTCCGCAGATCACCGACTTCGCGGTTCTGTATTGCTTCCTTCTGTGCCAAAGCAAGAAACTGAGTAAGGGCATGGAAGACAACCTTCTCAATATCCATTTCCGGAAAGCTCCTGCCAACCGGACAGTCTGTGTTTCCGTTGTTGACCGAGTGAATGCACTGGAAGTACCGAATGCCAGCCTTGTTCTTTCGGCGTGTCATAGCACGTTTACAGTTACCGCAGCGGACGAGTCCCTTGAGCGGATAGTCATGCTGCTTGCGCGTGGGATTCCGTCCTCCGCCTCGAATGACCTTCTGAGCAAGCTCAAAGTCTTCCTTGCTGATAATAGCTTCATGCGTTCCTTCTACGATAATCGGCTCATTGACAACACGCTTTTTTGAGCCGACACCGCAGGACTTCATTTTGCGGCTGACCAGTGTTCCGGTGTAAACAAGGTTTTTGAGGATGTTATAGACCATCACGGTTTCCCAACTGATTTTCTCGCTCATGTTACTGAACTTCTTCTTGTCGGGATGCTTGCTCTTGAAGTATTGCCCCGGCGTCGGGATGCCGTCATCATTCAGGCTGCGGGCGATCTGAGAGGTGTTGCTGCCTTCCAGCGCCTCGCGGAAAATACGACGGATCACATCAGCCGCCTCCGGGTCTACGGCAAGTTTGTTCCGAATGGTGGGATGCAGGACGTAGCCGTATGGGGCGTAGCCACCGACATACTTGCCCTGCTTCATCATCTGGATTTTTGCCGATGTGGTCTTTACGGAAAGGTCTTTGCTGTATGCGGCGTAGATGATGCTGCGCATAACCACTTCCAGGCCGCCCGTTGTGCCTTTGTAATCGTCACTGTCATAGCCGTCGTTGATGGAAATAAAGCGGACGCCCATGAATGGAAAAGTGCATTCCAGATAGTTTCCCGTTTCAATGTAGTCACGAGAAAAGCGGGAAAAGTCTTTGACGCAGATCAGATTGATTTCGCCGCGCTTGACCTTCTCCATCATCTGCGTGAACTGAGGACGGTGAAAGTTCGTGCCGGTATAACCGTCATCCGCAAACTCAGACCGCTGACAGTGAGACAACTCCGGATGATTGTCGAGAAAGCGATTGATGAGCATACGCTGGTTGCCGATGCTGTCACTTTCCGCCTTGCTGCCATAACCGGTATCTTCATCAGCCATTGAGAGGCGGATGTAGATGCCGATGTTGTATTCCTTGCTCATTTACATCGCCTCCTGCACTTCCTTGATACTCTGAATGGTCAGAGCGTAAATATCGCCGTATTTCATGACCAGCTCGATTGAGCCGTCCTCATGGACTTTCACAAGCTCTACGGACTCGTCAACCAACTCCTGAGAGAGCTTTTCTGCACCGCTGACGGATTTCATCAGCGTGAGCCACTTGTTGTCCTCGGACATTGCCTCGGCAAACTTCACCTTCCGCTGAACCGCTTCATCCAACCGCCGGGAAAGATCGGCATACTGCTCATCGTAGGCTTTCTTGGCAAAGGCGTATTCCTCTTCATCGAGAACGCCTTCCGTGAAGTCCTCATAGAGACGGGTACGCTTCTTGGAAATACCGCTGAGTTTCAGATTCAGGCTTGTAATGAGCGCATTCTGCTGATTTCGGATGCTGCGTTCACCTTCGCTGTTTCTCAGTTTGGCAAGCAGCTTGTCGTAATTGAGAGCCGCCTTGACTTGAAGCTGGATCGCCGCAAGCACATCGGCTTCGAGTTTGTCCTGCCGCGTATAGTGTGGCGTACAGAGATTGCCGCGCTTGACGGATGAGCTGCACTCATAGAAGGCGTACCATGCGCCGTCCTTACGCTTGTCAACGCGCTTTCGATGGAAATAGAGTTTCCTGCCGCAATCTGCACAGATGATTTTGTCTTCAAAGAGATTGATCAGTGTAGCACGGATTTTCTCCGTGCGCTCCATCTTCTCAATCCTTGTCCTTGCAGCAGCGTCGCGCAGCTCTTGTACCTTTTGGAAGTCCTCGCGGGAAATAATCGCCTCGTGAGTATTGGGAAAAACAATCCATTCCTCGCGGTCGATATGCTGATTCTTGACGCCCTTATAGATGGCGTTCAGCGTCCGTCCGAGAACGGTATCTCCGACGTAATGGGGATTATCCAGAATGGTAGTCAGTGAAGACTTGTTCCAAATCTTCTTTGCCGTAGCATTGCCTGTGCGGACGCCGACCTGATACTTCTGAAACTCCGGATTGGGCGCGTTCATTGCATCAAGCCGGTCTGCAATCGCAGGAAGGGACAGCCCTTCAATCTTCCATTGGAAAATCTTCCGGACAATCGGTGCGGTTTCCTCATCGAAGACCATATTGCTGTGTTCTTCATCCCAGCGATAACCATACGGGAGATTGCGCTTCTTGAACTCTCCGCTTTCCATCTGTGCCTTGAGCGCGGTAGAAACCTTGCGGGAGATGTCCTTCGAGTAAAGGGTGTTGATCATGTTTTGCAGAGGGATGATGAGGCTTTCGCCGGAGCCGTCCGTATCAAAGTTGTCGTAGTTCTCTTTGATGGCGATAAACCGAAGCCCGATCTGCGGAAAGACCCGTTCCAGATAGGTTCCAGCCTCGATGTAGTCACGCCCGAACCGGCTGAGATCACGAACTACAAGGCACTTGATCCTGCCGGTGCGGATGTCGTTCATCAGCCGGTTGAACTCCGGTCTATCAAAAACCGTTCCTGTTCGTCCGTTGTCCACATAGGTATCTATCAGATTCAGGTAGGGACGCTCTGCAATGTAGGACTTGCAAATCTCAACCTGATTTGCGATGACATCCACCTTTTCGGACTTGCCGCTGTTTTCAACGGAAAGACGGGCATAGATGGCTGTTGAGAAGACCTCGGAAGAGCCAGATTCGATAACCGGCTCTTCAACTGCAATTTGCTTTCTGCTTTTTCTTGCCATTTGCTCATTCCTCCTTTATACGGCAATATCCAGTTCGTCGGCATAACCGAGAACGTATTCAAGTGTCTGCTGGTATTCGTCCTTGTATTTGAAGACGATTTCGATTGCATGGTTTTCGTGAATCAGAATGCGGTCAACAAGGGACATCAGCACACGGCGGTTCAGCTCTTCGACGTTTTCATACTGCTTAAAAAGCGTTACCCAGTTCCGTTCAGTCGTGCCGGTTGTCACCGTCTGCTTCATTTCTTTTTTAACCCGCAGAAGCGCGTCCTGCTTGCCCTCAATGGTTTTGGTGTAGCTGTTGCGGAACTCGAAGTATTCCGTTTTATCAATGACGCCGCCGATGAAGTTCTCGTAAAGCCCCAGCTTGAGCTTTTGGTACCGTTCAATCTCTTCCTCGATTTTGGCGATCTGAGCTTCGTAATTGAAAGCCTTACGGCTCTGAGACGGAAGCCGTTCTATCATCGCAAGCGCGTGTTCCAGATTGATGACAAGCTCAATCTGGTCATGAATGGCACGGAAGACCTTCTCTTCAACCTCTTTTGCGGCGATGCTATGCGGGCTGCACGTCCGGCTGTGCTTATTGGTGGAGCAGACGTAGTAGATATACTTTTTCGTCTTCGACGGGACGGTCTTGCGGATCATTGGCTGCTGACAGTCTCCGCAGAACAAGAAGCCGGAAAACAGGTGTGCTTCGTTTTGATCGGGTGAGCAGCGCATATCCCGCTGCATCATGACCTTGACTGCCATGAAGTCCTCGTAGGACACAAGAGCTTCATGCGCGTTCTCAACCTTGACCCACTCGGATTCATCCTTGCTCTTCACGACGCGGACTTTGTAGTTGGGAGTGCCGCGCTTGCCTTGAGCCAGAACGCCGATATAAACCTCGTTGGTGAGAATACGCTGGACGGCTTTGTACGTCCATTTTGCGGTATCGCCGGTTTTGAAGACGGTATCGAACTTCACACCGGCGGAATGCTTGTATTCCATCGGGGACAGGACGCCCATCTGGTTCAGACGCTTTGCAATGCGCCCAATGGAGAACCCGTCCTTGTACATGGAGAAGATCATCTGCACATATTCGCTGACCGCTTCATCCACGATGAGCTGGTTTTTGTTCTCCGGCGATTTCATGTAGCCGTAAGGCGCGAACGAGCCGACGAACTCACCACTTTTCTGTTTGACTTCCAAACTGCTTCGGATTTTCATGGAGATGTCCTTGCAGTAAGAATCGTTAATCAGGTTTTTGAACGGGATAACAAAGGAGTCGGACTGCGGATCACCGGTCAGACTGTCATACGCATCATTGATTGCGATGAAGCGAATGCCAAGCTGCGGGAAAATCTTTTCAATGTAGCGCCCGCCGTCGATGTAGTTTCTTGAGAAGCGGCTGAGATCCTTGACCACGATGCAGTCAAGCGCACCCTTGCGGATTGCCTCTTCCAGCTTTTTGAACTGAGGACGATTGAAGGAAACGCCGCTGTAACCGTCATCCACAAACGGCTCACAGACAAGCTCCAAATCCTCATGCCTTGCGATATAGTCCTCGCAGATGGCTCTCTGGCTGGCGATGGAGTTGCTTTCTACTTTGTCTCCATCTTCACGGGACAGACGGCAGTAGATCGCCGTGCGGTAAACCTTGTCTGGCATAAAAATAACCTCCGTTTTTCTGTTTGGTGTGGTACATCAAATCAGAAAGACGAAGGCTTGCTTCAACTCTTATGAAGAGAAACACGAAAACGCCACATGACCATCAGGGCAAGCGGCTTAATCCGTATTCTTCTTTTTTGACCGATTTCATTATACCACAGGCTCAATCGCTTGTCCATAGAACCGGGTGAAAAGATTCAGACTGTTCATAAATCAGAGACCTCTCAGATAGTGTTCCAGACAATCTTCCATTGTCGTGTCCGTCGCGGCGAAGCTGATCTTCACCACAGTTTTCCCGTCCAGATAACAATAGGGATTTCTGATCTGCTTGATGAACTCCCTCAGCCTGTCCTCTCGCGGTGCCGCAGGATCAAGCCGGATGCTGCTTCTCTGAACGAGTGTGCTTCGGTCAACCGTTTTCGGACTGACGCTTTTCATTGTTTCAATGCCCATCATATTCTAAGCACCTCCTGTTTCGTGAAATATTCAGGACAAAAGGATATGGCAGAGCATCTTGTGAAGATACCCTGCCACATAGTTTTCATCCTGAAACTATATAGTAAGTTTCTTTTGGGTTTGTTTCATTGTCCGGCATATTTGCAGCTCGCGCCCCTGCCAGAAGAACTTTGCAGTTCCGGGAATGCTGCGGACTACCAATGGTCAATCGGTATCATGGGACTCTCACCCCTCCGAGGATCGCTCCGAGCCGCCCATTCAAAGAAAAGACGGAAGTATCATTATACCCGGCATCTGCATCGTCGCAAGCAGCCGCACCACACGACTGTTATAGCTCTCCGGAGGTCGCTCACTCCCTTTCGGGAGGTCTTGGCGTCGGAAGCTGTGTTGCTTCGCAGAAGCGGAAAGATCCGCAGCACTGAACTATTCAGTTTTCAAGGAGCAGTGAAGTGGTCTGATTGACCCTTTCACTTTACAACGGACATCTTTTTGCCGTTTGTTGAGTACCGCTCAAAAAATTCTTTGAAATTTTTTCTGCACCGCTGCTTTGAGGTCAAATGCAGCTCTGATGCCGATGCCTTTCCTTCGGGCAAACTCTCGAAGAGTCAGTCCTTCACGGGTCATCGCAAGATACAATTCGCGCTGCTTCTCGGTCAGAATGGAAAGAAGCTCCTTCTCTTTGAGGGCGGTGATCAGTTCCTCCATGCAGTCGCGGGAGTCTGCCAGCCATGCAGCGGACTTCACATCGTCCTCCGGCATAGCGTCAAGGGACAGCACGGTGTCAGAAATTTTCTCTGCGCCGTCCTCATCCTCAGAGGTGTTGTCAGAGCCATACGAGCGTCTGATCCGCTTTTCCTCTGCGCGAAGGATTCTCATAACCTTGCGGTCAACCTCGGAAACTTCGCCGGTTCGTTTCACGCGCACCATGCACTTGCCGTCCTCCGTAGTCCAGAGGTCGTAATCGAACGCGATAGGGGTCTTAGGGATTTTCATTGTTCATCCTTTCCGCTGCGCGGGAGCAGCGGGAAGGGTGAAGACAGAAAAAGAGCCGCATGACGGTGAGGTTTGAATCCCATGCCGATAAAACAGAGCAATTAAACTCTGTCTCATGCGGCATTAGGATGACTTCACCTATCAGGCGGCTCCACAGCTCAGCTATGACATATATTTTATTTTAGAACAGAGGCTTGTCCTCCGGTTCTTACTTGGTACGCGGTCGCAGTCTTCTCATATTCAGCACATCAAAGACTGTGATCCGCCCGCATTTCTTGCACTTGGATTCTACATGACCCCTCGTGTCCTCGTAGACAGCAATAGCATTATGCTGACAATAGGGACATTTCAGGTATCGGGGCTTCTGCTGGGAAATGGCAACTCTTGCCCTGCGGATTTTTTCGATCAGCTCCGGCGTCGGTTCCTGAACCCGAATGGATGCTCTCTTCATTACCACACCTCCAATGGGTCAACATACTCACTGAATGGACGATCTACCATGTAGCCGAGCTGACGAAGGCGGATAGACGCCGTTGTCTTGGAGACACCGAACAAACGGCAGAAAAGGCGCAGCGTTAAGTGATCACCATACGAATACCTCCCCTCGTAATTGATCAGCGGCGTTTCTGCAAACCGACGCATTGCCAGGTCAACCTCTTTTTGAGGAAGCAGGATCGCCGCGCCCAAGACATTTGCTTGCCACTCGTTCCAGTCCTCGCGGGTTTTCAGCTCTCGCGGCGTATAGGCTGTCCGTGCAGAATATTTCATTTCGCAGGACGCCTTTACCTCTTCCGATTCCAGTTGGAAGAGAATCTGATGGGCGCACTCGTGGGCAAGGGTAAATCTGCGCTTGGCGCAGAGCCGCTGCACGTTGCCGGATCGAATGAAGCTCTCGTCCAAGATAATTTGATTACGCTTCAAAGCCAGTGTGCGCGTAATACCAAGTTCCGTGATCTTGTACTCAGTGTCGGCATAGGCAGTGACACCGCAGATGCTTCCGTCCGGCGAGAGACGGGCGAATGATACGCGAAGACCGAGATAGTTCTTTGCAAACTGATCAATGGGTGTTGGCAAAGCTGATCGGTCGGGCTTGTCCGCCTCATCCCCGAAAAAGAACCGGTTGAAGTCCTTCGTTGTTGAGGCTGCAATTTCTTCAAGTTGGCGCTGGGATAAAATCATGAGCAGTTGTCCTCCTTTGCTTCGACGAACCACTTGTCTCCTTCGTGGAAAAGAAATGACTCCTTTCCGCGAATCTGAACTGTGTAACGGATGCCTCCGCCCCCAACCTTTTTGGATGTGGCGCGGCATTTGTATAGAATCTGGTCGATTTGAAAGATTACACCGTTGTCCCACCAGATAAGGCGAGGGAGGATTGCCCCCTCCTTGTCCACATCCAGCGTAACCGGGACGTATGCTTTTCTGTACTGTGTAGCCATTTCTGTTTTTCTCACTCCTGTTCCCTCATACCGGTGTATGCCGGTACGGATAATCTTCGGCAGCATAAATGCCTGTCCATTTGAACTGCTCAAAAGATGTAACTTTTTCGTGTACAACTACTCATGCCCCTTGACAGGATGAGCAATTCAAGATATACTATGAGTAGTTGGATTGCTCAGTCATTATTATACGCACTTCAAGTGCCTTTGTCAATAGACTTGCGCAATTTAATGTCGCAAACTTTTTGTGAACAGGAGTGATTACCAAAATGACGTTTGGAGAGAAATTCAAGGCTGAACGGGAGAAGCGGAAGCTGACCCAGCAGGAAGTAGCCGATGCACTGGGAATCAACAGACGTATGATTACCCGGTACGAGAACGGCATTTCCTTTCCCCGTACCAAGGACGCTTACAGAAAAATCGCGGAATACTTCAAGGTGGATGTGAACTATCTGCTGACCGAGGACGAAGAGTTTGTGGTTCAGGCATCCGAGCAGTACGGCTCCCGTGGCATGAAACAGGCAAAGGACCTGATTGAAGGGATGTCCGGCTTGTTTGCGGGCGGTACGCTGTCTGAGCAGGACAAGGATGCGGTGATGAAGGCGTTGCAGGATATATATTGGGAATCCAAAGCCCGGAATGTTGAGAAATACACGCCGAAGAAATACAAGAAGACCGGTACGGACGCAGAGGAATAACTGTCTGCGTCTCGGTTTCTTGACGGATTTACTTTGACTGTTTTCAACATGAAAGGGGTGAAGGTCCCGTGATAATTCGCTCCGAGGAAATATACAAAAAGGCGAACAGCATTGTCAAAAGCTGTGGAACAAGAGATACCTTGAAGATTGCCCGTGAGCTGGGCATTCATCTCCATTTTCTTGACAATCTGAACGATCTGCTCGGAATGTACACCTACCGCCATAAAGAGCGGCATATTCTTCTGAACTCCAACATGGAGTATCTGATCATGCAAATGGTTTGCGGTCACGAGATCGGGCATGATACCTTTCACCGTGATCTTGCCAAAGGAAACGAACCGCTCCCGGAGTTCGTGCTGTTCGATATGCGCACAAAACACGAATATGAGGCGAATGCGTTTGCCTCACACCTGATCATTGACGATGATGAGCTGATTGACCTGATGAAGCAGGACTACGATGTGGTGCAGCTCTCGGCTGCAATGGGAACAAACATCAACCTGATGCTGATCAAGCTCAACGAGCTGAACCGCATGGGCTGGCAGCTCAACTTGCCTTATGTACCGCACTCTGACTTCCTGAAAAATGTCAGACCGGAGGGTTGAATGAGGATGAAGGATAGTAATTAGATGAACGATAACGACTATAAAGAAGCCCTTTTCTATGCCGCTTCCATCTTTAACGAACGCTTGGGGGCAGAGTTCAGCGAGGACAACCTTGTGCTGTGCTGCTTTCAGGCGGAAAACCAGCAGGAAGTCTTTGAGCAGTTCTGCAAGCAGTATTTCCCTGACCGGCTGGAAGACCGATATACAGAGGACGGCTATTTTGACTTTCACGCCTCTGCATTCGTCGGCACAGGAGACGGCGCGGACGGAATCCTTCTGCGCACAGACATAGCGCGTCATCCGGCAGAGTTGAAACACATTCTTCTGCATGAGCTGGCGCATATCTTCTGCACCCGCAACGAGATTGACGGAGATAATTTCTTTGAGCGATACTGCATGGACGATACCATAAGCCGCGAAGAGGACGGAACCATTAACGCCGGTTATGCAGTCTGGCGGGAACTGATTGCGGAGCTGATTGCATTTGAGCTGGATGACAACTGCGATGTAGTTCCGATTCGACGCAAGAAAGACCTACTCAGCTATTACGAAGGAGAACTCCTGACCGGCAACGGAAAAATGGGCGTCAGCATGATTCTCTGTGAGGCAATGACCAGTGCTGAGGGCGAAGCGTCTATGACATGGGACGCTGCCAAAAGCAAGTTTACGCGGTTCAAGCCCTTTGATGATCCACTGTACAGGGACTTGATGGAACTGGTTTTTACACACGTTAGAGAATACTTTATCGTAATCGACCGCGACTTTATCTATGAAATTGGAGTTTTGTATCTGAGCATTGCCGCACAAGCGATGATTGCGTCCCTAAAGAACAGATTTCAGGAAGAATAGGCAGACCGAAAGAGAGAAAGGACGGGCAACGATATGAAATATAAGCTGTTTCGCTCCCCCGGTAATCTGGACAAGGCAGTCCAGAAGCACGAACTGGTTGCCGTGGAGACCGGCAAGAACATTGATGATGTGGCAGACGCGCTTATCCGTGCTGTTCGGGATGATCTTGCGGAAATGCCGGAGTATGCGCACTGCGAAACCGCTGCGTATGCACCGGAGCCGGTTCAGGAGCATCGCCGCGTAAGACGTTATCAGTATGAGATGATGGGTGTTGTTTACCCGCAGTATGCGGAGAAGAATATCCTGATTGATTATGGCGTGATTGAAGAGGCGGAGTAATGTCAAAGAGATATGCCAGACAACTACATAGTGCAGATGGTTTGATTGCAGCCGTCGAACAACACGGCTTTCTGCCCTTCTTTCGGAACGAGATTCACGGCTTCTCCATCGAGGAACTTTGCCCACCTGAGTTATGGTTTGCGGATGATGTAGATGGTCCGTGGGAATGGAAAGGACCGGCTGCGCGGAGCGGCAAATGTCTTTACGGCAAACTTTTCAACAAGAAGGCTGGATTTGTGAGCCGGGAGTGGATTCCGGACTTTGCGAACTTCCGGCGTGACGGCTATGACTTTGACGCCCGTTGGGATGACGGCTTGGCGTCCTACAAGGACAAAGAGCTTTATGAAGCCATAGCCGGTGAAGGCAGGATGCTTTCCAAACGGCTGAAAGAAGCTCTGAACTACCGCAAGGGCGGCAACACCGGTTTTGAGACGTGCATCACGCGGCTGCAAATGCAGAGCTATGTCTGCATCGCGGATTTCGTCTATATGCAGGACAGATATGGAAGACCTTATGGCTGGGGTGTCGCAGAGTATGCGACGCCGGAAGAACTTTTCGGGTACGACCTTATCACATCTGCATATCAGCGAGACCCGCAGGAATCCAAAGAGCGCATGATGCAGCATCTTTCCTCCATCCTGCCGGGTGCGTCTGTACAGCAGCTTACGAAGATATTGAAAGGATAAAACACCATGAGCAAGAAACTTGTAGCATATTTTTCTGCGTCCGGCGTGACCGCGAAGGTTGCCGAGACGCTGGCAGAAGCAATCGGCGCGGACATCTTTGAGATTGAGCCGAAGGTGCCTTACACGGAAGTTGACCTGAACTGGATGGACAAGAAAGCCCGCAGCACGATTGAGATGAACGATCCTGCCTCCCGTCCTGAGATTGCCGTCAAGCGGGACAACATGAAGGACTACGATACCATCTTTGTGGGCTTCCCGATCTGGTGGTATGTCGCGCCGACGATTATCAATACGTTCCTTGAGAGCTATGATTTGACCGGCAAGACGATCATCCCGTTTGCAACCTCCGGAGGAAGCGACATTGGCAAGACGAACGAACGCCTTGCGCCGAGCTGCAAAGGCGCAAAGCTGATGGACGGCAAGGTTTTCAAGGGCAGCGTCGGGCATCAGGAGCTTGCGGCGTGGGTTGAAGGACTTGGACTTTAAGGGGCAGACAACTCGGGATTTAATGGAGGGATGTTTCTATGAAATCTTTTGTTTGCAGTTTGTGTCACAATGGCATACTTGGAGGAGGTCTGTACCTCGATAGTCAGTCGCTTACTTACAAGACAAACAAGCTTACAGTTGACAAAAAATACAGAAATTTAGTTTTGCCGATGCAGGAAATAAAAGAAATCTCTTGGAAGTGGATAGTCTTTCCAATTGCAACAGTTAATATGAAAAATGGAGAACTATATAAATTCATTATTTTCAATAAATCAGAATTTGCAAAATGGTTTCAAGAGTATTCTCGATAAATACAAAGTGTCAAATTCCGGTTTAATGAACAGGAGATGATGATCGCATGAAAATCCTACATGAACTTTCTTGGCTATGGGAAACGCTGGGCATTGCGCTTGTTGCTGCGGCTGTCTGCATGGCTTGCGCTGCGCTGATTGGCAAGGCAGCGAAGAAGAAGCTCGACAAAAAGGTGTTGGCGGTCGTAGGGGCAGCGGCATTTGTGGGCGCGATTCTGGCGGTCATTCTGATCGCCCGGACACCGATGCCGCTTTGATAGGACGGAGGATAGAATAATGCCGCTTCAAATTGTCAGAAATGACATCACAAAAATGAATGTGGACGCCATCGTCAACGCTGCCAACGAGTCGCTGCTGGGTGGCGGCGGTGTGGACGGCTGCATTCATCGTGCCGCAGGACCGGAGCTGCTGGTGGAATGTGAAACGCTCCACGGCTGCAAAACCGGGAGCGCAAAAATCACGAAGGGCTATAAGCTGCCCTGCAAATATGTCATTCATGCTGTCGGTCCGCGCTGGTATGACGGGCGGCATGGTGAGCGCGAACGGCTGATCTCATGCTATCGGACTTCGCTCATGCTGGCGAAAGAATACGGCTGCGAATCGGTTGCGTTCCCTCTGATTTCCTCCGGCATTTTCGGCTATCCGAAGGATCAGGCTCTCAAAGTGGCGATTGACACCATTAGCAGTTTCCTTCTCGAAAACGAAATGACGGTGTACATCGTCATTTTTGACCGCAAAGCCTATCAGATCAGCGGCAAGCTGTTTGCCGATATTGCAGCGTACATAGATGACCGCTATGTGGACGAGCATACTGATAATCGTTCCGAGCGTCTGCGCAGGATGAACGCCTTCCGGATGGAAGAACCCATGCCTTGCGAGGCATCCGTTTGTGAAGAGGCAATCGAACAGCTCATGCCTCCCGTCTCTGCGGCGGCTGCCCCCAAAAAGGCGGCAACCCTTGATGACGCGCTGGGACAGATCGACGAGAGTTTTTCCGAGATGCTTCTGCGAAAGATTGATGAGCGCGGCATGACGGACGCGCAGTGCTATAAGAAGGCGAATATTGACCGGAAGCTCTTCTCGAAGATCCGCTCGGACAAGTCTTATAAGCCTTCCAAGCCCACGGTCATTGCGTTTGCCATTGCCCTTGAGCTGCCGCTTGTTGAAATGAAGGATATGCTCATGAAGGCTGGCTTTGCGCTCTCCCACTCCAACAAGTTTGACATCATCGTGGAGTATTTCGTGGAGCATGGGAACTATAATGTCTTTGAGATCAACGAGGCTCTGTTTGCCTTCGACCAAAGTTTAATAGGAGCATAAGGTCTATGGATAAAGTGTTTCAGAAATTTTTGCGAAGTGGTATTGACCTTTCGCCCGTAGGGGTGGAGCGTCGTGAAGATAACAACCCATACTTTTGCACGCCAAAAGGTGCATCTATTTTTGGCTGGGCGGGTGTGGACGGCATCCACTTCTGCTTTGTTCGAGACTTTGGCGGTATGGTATTTTCCGTCAGTCCCATGAACTCGGCTCCGGATTTTGTTCATCCGCTGGCAAACGATTTTGAAGACTTTCTGAGGTTGCTCCTTGCTTGCAGTGATTCGGCAGCGCTGGAACAGGCGTGGATGTGGGATAAAGCCCAGTTTGAAGCCTTTTTGCAGGACAACCCTCCAACGCAGGATCAGCAAAGAACGCTATCAGAGCTTGCTGAGAAAATGAAATTGACGCCTATGGAACAGCCGTGGGTATACATCAAAAAGCTGCAAGCATCTTTTGATTATAGTAAGATCAAGTACACCGAGGACTATTATGATGTTGATATGAACCCAGAAGCAGAACCGACCATGCCTGAGTGGAAGGTCTACTTTGAGGGAAACTTCTGGGGACATTCGGGAAAAGACCATGCCGGAACGGAAATCCGGTTGAATAAGCAATTTGACTGGGCGAGGCATCATTGGGTTATTCCTGCGGCGTATTCTTGCAGCAAGGGACTCGTCATGGACTTTTGTATGCGTACCCCGGAAGAAGACATTCGCAAGTTCATAACTAAATGGGATTTACACCCCGAAAACGACTCCTGCGAATACTTCACGCAGGAGCAGCAAATGCAGATAGATTTAGACAATCCACTTTGCCTTGACTTTATTCCTCGTTTGGAATTGAACGGGAAAACAATGCTGACCTCCCACGGCTGTTCCGTGGTCTTTAATCCATGTTTGCCAGACGGGGTGATCAATGAAGCGGAAGCAAAGTGGGCATTGGAACACTATGATTTGGATACATCCTATGGATGGATGATTTTTCGGGCAGCTTTTCCGTGGACAAGCAAACGCCGTCCTGAAATAAAAGCCCTCTCCCTTACAATGGAGCAGCAGTCGTGTCGTGTCCCGGGACCACATTTCAAGGCACACGCTCCCGGTGATTCGTTTTCTTTCCTCCATCCGGTCAGTGGAAAAAAATACACATTGACTGTACAGGAATTAGAGCAGCAGACAATTTCCGAAAAGCGTTACGGTTCTGACCGCTGGTTTTATCCTACGCATTTTACTGCTATGAGCTATACACTTTCTCCTGAACCTGACAGCGATGTTACGATCTGTGATTGCGCTGAGGGGGACAAGCCTTTGGAAATTGCGCCATGCTCTGACCGCTATGCACCAGAGGCACGAAACGATATTGCTTGTATCGGCATTATCGGCGGAGCGGACGGTCCAATCGCAATCGTGTGTGGAGACAGCTCAAAAGAAAAACTTCATGCAGTTTGTTCCTCTCTACACTTTGAGCCGGTGGAGGGTGATATTGAATGGCGTATCGTATTCAACATTAAAAGCTCCAATGAAATGTCATTAGGGCTGATCTAAGAAGAAAGCGGAGGCAAAGAAGGTGAAACAACACACTTACATCGCAATCGACCTGAAATCCTTCTACGCCTCCGTGGAGTGCCGGGAGCGCGGCTTAGATCCTCTGGACACAAACCTTGTTGTTGCGGATGAAAGCCGTACCGATAAGACCATCTGCCTTGCCGTCACGCCCTCCCTCAAGAGCTACGGTATCTCCGGACGCGGGCGGCTGTTTGAAGTCAAGCAGCGTGTGAAGGAAGCAAATGCCGGACGGCAGCACGATGCGCCGGGACACAGGCTGGACGGTACATCACACTTCTTCTCGGAGCTGCAAGCAGACCCTTCTCTGGCGATTGACTTCATCATCGCGCCGCCTCGGATGGCGTACTACATGGAATACAGCACCCGCATCTATCAGGTTTATCTCAAGTATATTGCCCCGGAAGATATTGTGGTCTACTCCATCGACGAGGTGTTCATGGACGTGACGGACTACCTGAACACCTACAAACTCTCCGCCCATGATCTCGCCATGAAGATCATCCTCGATGTGCTTGAAACAACCGGCATCACAGCAACCGCAGGAATCGGCACGAATCTTTTCCTCTGCAAAGTGGCAATGGATATTGTGGCGAAGCACATCCCCGCCGACAAAAACGGCGTCCGCATTGCAGAGCTGGATGAGACGAAGTTCCGGCGTGAGCTTTGGTCTCATCAGCCCCTCACGGACTTCTGGCGCGTGGGTCGGGGCATTGCCAAGAAACTTGAGCAGAACGGGATGTTCACCATGGGCGATGTTGCCCTTTGTTCAGAGCGGAACGAGGACTTGCTTTATAAGCTGTTCGGCAAGAATGCGGAACTACTCATTGACCATGCGTGGGGCTGGGAGCCTACGACCATTAAAGCAATCAAGGCGTACCGCCCCAGCTCCAACAGCCTCAGCTCTGGTCAGGTTTTGCACTGCCCCTATGAGTCGCAAAAGGCGAAGCTGGTTGTGCGGGAAATGACGGACTTGCTTGTGCTGGACTTGGTGGACAAGGGGCTTGTCACTGATCAGATGGTTCTCACAGTAGGCTACGACATCGAGAACCTTACCAATCCGGCACGACGGGCAAAGTATCACGGTGCGGTGGAGAAAGACCCCTACGGGCGGGAGATTCCCAAACAGGCGCACGGGTCTATCAACCTCGACGGTCACACATCCTCTACCCGCAAAATAATGTGTGCCGTGTCAGAGCTGTTTGACCGGATCGTGGACAAGAATCTGCTTGTCCGCCGTATGTATGTTGTGGCAAATCATGTCCTGCCGGAAGCCGATGCGCCGAAGAAAAACGACGGTGCTGTCCAGCTCGACCTCTTTACCGACTATGCCGCCGAAGAGGAAAAACAGAAAGCTGTGAATGCCGCCTTGGAGCGTGAGCGGAAAATACAAGCCGCCACGCTTGCAATCAAAAAGAAGTATGGAAAGAACGCCATCCTCAAGGCAATGAATCTTGAAGAAGGTGCAACCGCGAAAGACCGCAATGCGCAGATTGGAGGGCATAAGGCGTGAACGGAAAATACGACAAGATCATGGGACTTCCTCATCACGTTTCCAAAACGCGACCACAAATGCCGATGTCAGATCGTGCAGCGCAGTTTGCACCCTTTGCCGCCCTCACCGGCTATGATTCTGCAATCAAGGAAACCGGACGTCTGACCGACGAAAGGATTGAGCTTGATGAGGGAGCCTTGACCGCTTTGAACATGAGGTATCAGCTTCTCATGGATGCCCTTGATGAAGAGCCGGAGGTTGAAATAACCTACTTCAAACCTGATGAGCGCAAAGCTGGCGGTGCGTATGTAACTGCAACCGGCGCAGTCATAAAGGTTGATGACTTTGAGCGCCTAATTACCATGCAGGACGGCACGAAGATTCCGATGGATGACATCCTAAGCATTGACGGAGAGCTGTTCTTATCCTTAGAATAATGTCGCTTGCCATGCGACCAAATGAAGTGAATACCGAAGTACAATATGACTGTAAGGTGAGACACCAAGCAGTCATTTTTTTATATACGGAGGTACAAAACATGAGAAAGAACATGACGGAGATCGTATTCATCCTTGATCGCAGCGGCTCTATGAGCGGACTGGAAACAGACACCATCGGAGGATTCAACTCCATGATTGAAAAGCAGAAAAAAGAGAATGGCGAGGCATTGATCTCTACCGTTCTCTTTGACAACGTGAGCGAGGTTATCCATGACCGTGTGCCGGTTCAGAAGGTGGAGCCGATGACCGACAGGGACTATTCCGTTCGCGGATGTACTGCCCTTCTGGATGCTATCGGCGGAGCAATTCATCACATTGGGAATGTCCACAAGTACGCAAGAAATGAGGATGTCCCTGAACATACGCTGTTCGTCATCACAACGGACGGCATGGAGAATGCAAGCCGCCGTTATGACAGCGAGACAGTTAAGAAAATGATCGAGCGGCAGAAGGAAAAGTACGGCTGGGAGTTTCTATTCCTCGGCGCAAATATTGACGCAGTTGAAACGGCAAAGCACTTCGGTATTGGAGCAGACCGAGCGGTCAATTATCACTCTGACCATAAGGGAACGCAGCTCAACTATGAGGTTCTGAGCGAAGCGGTTTCTGCTGTCCGTTGCAGCGTACCACTGGGTACGAATTGGAAAAAGCGTATTGATGAGGACTTTAATTCCAGAAAGGACGGGAGAAAGCAATGAGAACGATCACCGTAAAAGGAACAGGCAATGTCTCCGCAAGACCGGATTACATCATCCTCTCCTTGAACATTGAAACCTTATCTAAAACCTATGACCGTGCAATGTCGGAAGCTACCGAGAGAATCGAAAGACTGCAAGGTGCCGCAGTCCGCGTTGGGTATCGCAAGGAAGACCTGAAAACCACGAGCTTTGATGTCCAGACAAGGTACGAGAATGTCAAGGATCGGCAAGGAAATTACAAGCGAGAGTTTGCCGGATATGCTTGCAGCTATCGCTTGAAACTTGCCTTTGACTTTGACAGCAAGCAGCTTGCAAAGGTCATTTCTGCGATTGCGGATTGTGGGGCGCAACCAGAACTCAGCATTGCGTTCACCGTGAAAAACCCGGCAAGAGTCAGCGAAGAGCTGCTGATCAATGCGACGGAGAACGCCAGGGCAAAGGCGGAGATTCTTTGCAAAGCATCAGGCAGTACGCTTGGGCAGTTGCTCAACATCGACTACAACTGGGGCGAACTCAATGTTTTTTCCAGAACAAGCTACGATGTTGAAGACTGCATTCAGCCTCTCATGGCGATGAGCAAGTGCGCCGCACCTGAGATTGAGCCGGTTGATATTGATGTGACAGACACAGTGGCTTTCACATGGGAAATCCAATGATTTTTTGACTTTTTTGAAATCCGGTACTCAACAAACGCTCTTATTGTGTCCGTTGTAAAGTGAAGGGACATTTCACGGAGGAATCTTCGGGGAATACGATTTTGGGAGATTAGCAAGCACAGCCGGTGTATATACACACGGCGATTTCCGATTAAGGAAACCCTCCCCTTAATCGCAGAAATGCTTGTTGGGAAGTCTCCCAAACCCTCTTCCTTTACGAAAGGACGGAACGCCTATGGCAAACAGAACGCGACCAAATCAGATACTCTTCTTCGTCTCCGACGATGAGAAAAGAATCATCAAGGCAAAGATGGCGCAGCTCGGAACAAAGAACATGGGAGCATATCTCCGGAAGATGGCGATTGACGGCTATATCATCAAGGTGGATTACACGCAGCAGAAGAAACTCGCCGCCGCTGTCAGCCGTGTTGCCTCGAATATCAATCAGATTTGCCGCCGCATAAACTCCACTGGACACTTCTATGCGGACGATATTGCAGAGCTGAAAGAAAGGCAGGGTGAGATATGGCAGTTACTAAAATCAAGCCAATCCGAGGAACTGTAAACAAGGCTCTTGCCTATATTCTCGACCCGCAGAAGACCGACGATGCCTTCTATGTTTCCTCCTATGGGTGCGCTGCAAGCGACGCGGCAGCAAAAGAATTTGAATGGACAAGAAACCTTGCAGTGCAGCAAGGAATGCAGATGCCGAAGGTACTTGCCCGTCATCTGATTCAGTCCTTTGACATCGGTGAAGTGACACCGGAAGAAGCGCATGAGGTCGGAAAGCAGCTTGCGGACGAATGGCTCAAAGGCAAATACGAGTATGTGATTGCAACCCACATCGACAAGGGGCATTGCCATAATCACATCATCTTCAATGCCGTGAACTATGTAGACTTCCATGCCTACCGGAGCAACAAGAGAACCTATCGAGAACTGCGTCAACTCAGTGATGAGATATGTAAGGAACACGGGCTGTCTGTGATCCCTCCGTCTCAGAACAAGGGCATGGACTACAAGGAATACACCGAAGCCAAACGCGGCACGAGCTGGAAGCAAAAGCTCAAGCAGACCATAGACCGGCTTGTCATCACAGCGAAGGACTACGATGACTTTCTGCGGCTCATGCAGGAAGCCGGTTATGAGATCAAGACCGGCAAATACATCTCCTTCCGAGCTGAAGGTCAGGAGCGGTTTACCCGATCTAAAACCATCGGAGAGAACTACACCGAGGAACGCATCAAGGAACGGATTGCCGGACGGACACCCCGAAGAAGCCAGAGGCAGACCATGCAGAAGGGCATCTCTCTCATCGGAGATATTCAGGAGCGGATCAGGCTCATCGACAGCAAGGGCTATGAGCATAAAGCCAAGCTCACGATCCTCAAGGAAGCGGCGCGGACACTCAACTATCTTACGGAAAACAACTTGCTCCAATACGCCGATCTTGAGAAGAAGGTTGAGGACGTTCACAGCTCCTATGACCGCACCGGCAAGGAGCTGAAAGACGTTGAGGCACGTCTGCGGGAAGTCCAGCCGCTTATCAAAAACATCTCCAACTACCAGCACCTAAAGCCCGTATATGACGCCTTCCAGAAGGCGAAAGACAAGCCGAGTTTCAAGGCAAAGCACGAAGCAGAGCTTGTGATCTTTGAGGCGGCGCGGAGTACACTGCTTGCCATGCAAGGCGATGAAAAGCTGCCGAGCTTGAAGACGCTCCAAGCGAAACAGCAGAGACTTCTTGAAGAGCAGCAGCGGCTTTATGACGAACGTGCGAGGCTCAAAAAAGAAGCTCGGATGATCGACACTTTGAAGGCAAACGTGGACGATTTCCTCAAGCCAAGCGCAGAGCGCGACCAAGAGTATCAACGCAATTCTCAGCGCGAATAAAGAGAAAAGGAAAGGCAGTTTTCATGAGTAACTGCCTTTCCCTTTTTGAAAATCAAAACCATCAAGAACTTGCATCTTTTTTGTGAACTTGTGCATGAGATAATTGCATTCAAAGAGGTTTTCGTGTATAATAGAATGGAAGTCATGATTAGCGGATGAGTAAAGGGGTGCGTATCATGGGAATCAGCTACAAAAAACTTTGGATGCTCCTGATAGAACGAGACATAAAGAAGTCCACCTTCCGGCAAGAGCTTAACCTTGCATCCGGAACATGGACGAAACTGAATAAGGGGGAAGAAGTGTCCCTCTCTATTTTGCTGCGCATCTGCGGCTATTTGAATTGTGACATTGGAGATATTTGTGAGGCTGTGCGGACGGGCAACTGATAGGTCCTTTTTCCGTGCGGCTTTTTTATATACCTGTGGAGAAGGATTAAAGGTTTGTGCGTAGCAGGACTGTTACAGAAGAAGGAGGATAACAGATGGATATTGGCGTAACGATAAGCAAAGTCAGAAAAGAATACAAGGAATACTTACGGGAAACTCACCCTGACTGGGCTGATACGACTATCAGCACCCATGTTTCCGATGCGTTCTATCTGTATCAAAACACTATTGCACTATCCTTCTGGAAGTGTTTTGAAAGTGATGCCGCTATGGAGAAGGCAAAGGGCGAAATCCTCGACTACCTAAAACAAGAAGTGATGTCTGATCGAGCAGACGAACGCACTGCACAGTATTATAGAGATTTGAAACGTCTGAAAGAATTTATTGATTCTAAGGGTGGCGTCAAGACGTATATCGGCTATGAATATGACTGCGAAGTCATTGTCTACAAATATGCCAAGATGGTTTATGATGGCACGATGGAGATGGACGCTGCTGTAAAAGCCATGTGTCAGGATGTTCCGTGCTTTGGAGAAACCTCGCACAAGCTGACGATTATGCTCTTTGCGTCCATGATGAAGGGCGTAAAATACACTCGCAGGTCCAACACTGAAACTACAGTTTACTTCATCGTCCACATCGGAAAAGACTACGGACAGGAGCAGATGGTCAATGCTCTAAAAGCCACTCAGGAAAACATTAAATATTACTACGAACAAACCGGCAACAAGTCTAACAGTATTCGTAGAGGATGCAAAAAGATCGTCGAAGAGAACAACATTGATATATCCTTCGACGATGAAATCTTTGATGGAATTATTCCGAAGGAGAACACAGATACAGCTCTTTCATCCGACGCTACTGCAACACACTATTGGCTGTACGCAGCGGGTGATGGTTCCGCAAATTGGGAGAATGATTATGCCGAAGGGATTATGGCTATCGGCTGGTCTGACCTTGGTGATCTAATGGAATATAGCTCCAAAGAAGAAATGCGGGCAAAGATGAAAGAGGTCTACGGGGATACTGGCTCATATAAGAATCAGGTTCTTGCTACATGGCAATTTGCAAACGAGCTGAAACCCGGTGATGTTGTCTTTGTTAAAAAAGGCAGAAAGCAGATCCTCGGTCGCGGGTTGGTCGAAGGCGAATACGTTTTTGACCCTGAACGCGGTCAATATGCCAATACCCGAATGGTTCGCTGGACAGATAAGGGCGAGTGGGAATTATCAGATCAGGGTGCAATCAAAACGTTGACGGATATTACGTCCTACACAGATTACGTCAAGAAGCTGCAAAACATGATTGACGGAGATAAGCACGAAGATACCTTCGACGATGCCGCTGATGAGGAAATCACTTTCGAGCCATACACCGCTGATGATTTTCTGACTGATGTGTATATGGACGAAGATCGGTATAAGGTTCTCAAGTCGCTGCTTCTAACCAAAAAGAATGTAATTCTGCAAGGCGCACCGGGCGTGGGAAAAACCTTCGCAGCAAAAAGACTGGCATTTTCTATCATGGGAGAAAAGGACACCAACCGTGTGAAAATGGTTCAGTTTCATCAGAGTTATAGCTATGAAGATTTCATCATGGGTTTCCGCCCGACGGAGACAGGATTTGAACTGCGAAAGGGCGTATTCTACGAGTTTTGCAGGCAAGCTGCTGAGGATGATCGTCCATACTTTTTCATTATCGACGAGATCAACAGAGGCAATCTCAGCAAGATTTTTGGCGAACT
Organism: Ruthenibacterium intestinale; assembly: GCF_040096265.1. Lineage (NCBI taxonomy): Bacteria > Bacillati > Bacillota > Clostridia > Eubacteriales > Oscillospiraceae > Ruthenibacterium > Ruthenibacterium intestinale. The sequence continues at coordinate 60,585 of NZ_JBBMFA010000106.1, read as the reverse complement.
CTTCATGTTGATTGAGAGTGATAAACGCGGTGTCGAATTGCAGCTTCTATATGCAGATGAGCAGTTCTCCATTCCAAGTAACGTCTATATCATTGGCATGATGAACACTGCTGACCGTAGCCTCGCCATGCTGGACTACGCACTTAGACGTCGTTTTGCTTTCTTTGAGCTTGCTCCGGCATTTTCGTCTGCTGGATTCAGAGCATACAGAACGAAAGTCAATAACCCGAAGTTTGACCGGCTCATTGCAACAGTTGAGCAGCTTAACGACGTAATTGCAAACGATGACTCGCTCGGTGAGGGGTTCTGTATCGGACATAGCTATTTCTGTACAAACGCAACCATCAACGATGAATGGATGCGGTCTGTTGTCGAATATGAACTGATACCTCTTTTGAAAGAATACTGGTTTGACGAGGCAGTTAAAGTGAAGGATTGGAGCCGCACATTACGCGAGGTAGTCAAATGATCCGTGTCCAGAACGTTTATTATATGCTGGCTTATGCGTTCCAAGTGCTGCATGAGCAAGGGTATAAAAATGTCGCCACCGAAGAGTTTGATAATGTGGCTGAACTTCTGTCTGCTATTCTCTGCCGTGGAGTATCTGTCCAGATAAAGAGAGGCTTAATCAGACAATACATTTCGAGAGAGGAAGCACTTGCGTCTCCCCGTGGGAAACTTGAAATTGGTGAATCCATAAAGACACAGGTTATTCGCAAGAAACAGCTCGTTTGCAATTATGATGAGTTTTCGGTTGATGCCTACCCCAACCGAATCATCAAAACAACAATGGATTTGCTGCTTCGTGGAAGTATTTCAAAAGCCAGAAAAAAGGAGATCAGGAAGTTGATGATTTTCTTTGATGGCATCAGCATATTGGACATCCATAGTATCAACTGGGACATTCAATATGATCGCAATAATCAAACATATCGGATGTTGATAGCCGTTTGCCGATTTGTGATAAAAGGGCTTTTGCAAACGACAGCCGATGGCTCAACAAAGATTATGGATTATGCAGATGATCAAACAATGGCGAAGCTATACGAGAAGTTTATTCTCGGATACTATCAGCGTGAGCATCCAGAGTTAAAAGCATACTCTCCACAAATTGCGTGGCAAGTCACAGATGGCTACAGAACGCTCTTGCCGACGATGCAGTCCGACATTGTGATTACGAATAAGGCAGCAAAGAAAACGCTCATCATCGACGCCAAATACTACACGCACAATATGCAAATGAAAGCACCGTACATGACGCAGACGCTTCATTCCGGAAATCTGTATCAGATTTTCACCTATGTGAAGAACTGGTCTGCCGCGCCGGATGAGGTCGTTTCCGGTATGCTTTTATATGCGGGAACAGACGATGCGATTCAGCCAAACAATGATTATCAAATGAGCGGGAATCAGATCAGTGTGAAGACATTGGACATGGACTGCGACTTTTCTAAAATTGCAGCGCAGCTCGACAGCATTGCTGATCGGATAAAGTAGAGCGTAGGCACTGGACAGCCGTTCTTCTAATCTCACCGCTTCTTAAACAAGCAGATACGCTCTCCGTGGAAAGGAGCAATCATGAGTATACTTGAAAATCCCATACCGAATGAGGTGTTGGATAATGCAACAAGCCCTCTCACCGATGACAGGGCAGCGTACAAAGACAGCACCTACGAGATCGTTTCAAAGGTGGCTTACCTGATTGGTGTGCCAAAACGCATCTTTGACAACGAACATGAAGCCCCAAAAGTTGAAGTATACAATCGGTTGGACAGTGATAAAACAGCTCGGATTATAAGACATCTTTGCATTGTACGAACTGCGATTGAGCGCAATTTCAAGCGCATCAATGAACGCATGAGATTCCAGTATGAGACCATTCTGAGTATGCCGGAATATGTTCCGCAGGAAAGCATAAACCAGCTAAGTCTTGACGGAGTGAACTTCATCAAAAACACCAGCAAAAAACTGTGCCAACACGTTGTCGAGATTAACAGGTTGATTTGCGATAGAATCAACAACTGCAAGAAGCTCTTTCCACTCTGGATAAATTGGGATTACATTAAAGCACTTTTCGTCATGCCTGATGGTTTGAAGGAAGATGGTACAAGAGAGGCTGCCGACATTTATTACTCTCATTTGCTTTTTTATCCCTATCAGATGTACATAAACTGGCAGCCGGAGGAAGTCGGCAACATTCTTTACAATGATAAGAAGTTCGTTACCTTGCTGTACAGTTGGAACAACGACTATTTCACCGAATATAGCAAAGTCTCAGATGCGGGGAGTTATATCAAAGGAAGTATTTATGAGTTTATTGAGAGCAGCGAAAAGACTGTTATCGTTGTCGATTGTGAAAACTCTGATCCCTACAAGCTGTGTGCTACCTTAAAAAACCTCGATCACGAGTATACACAAAAAATTGCGTCGATCATTCTCTTTGATGATGTGCATACCGCCTCCGCATGGAGGATATTAGACAGCTTCACCGCAATTCATGTTGAACACATGATGATTGAACGGGTGAAGCAAAGCAAGTCACTCGTTGATGTCATGCTTATTGCCCGAACTTGTCAGGAACACTACAAGAATAACGTCGATTCCTTTATTCTTGTTTCCAGCGACTCCGACTACTGGGGGTTAATCTCGTCTCTGCCGGAAGCACGTTTTTTAGTTATGATTGAACGAGAGAACTGCGGACCGGACTTGAAGAATGCACTTCTGAATGCAGGGATATTTTATTGCTATATTGATGACTTCTACTCTGGGAATGCCGAGGACATCAAGCTCGGCGCACTTTTCAAAGAAATAGAGCGTTATATTGACCAAACCGTCAGGCTCAATATCAACGAGATGTTCAGTGCCGCTTTGAAGGCAACGCGCATTGAGATGAGTTTGTCTGAGAAAAAACAGTTCATCGCAAAGTACCTAAAAACAATGCAAATGGAAATTACAGATGATGGTGACGTGGTTTTGCAGTTGAAACGAAAATAAGTCCGGTATTTGGGACACTTGCTATGATAAAATAGAAATGAGGACAGGCTGGCAACCAACAAATGATCCTCAAGTATTGGAGATGAAGATATGGCATACCAAAGCGAAGCGGCTCTTGAACAGCAGTTTATTGAGCAACTGAACAAGCAGGAATATACCACAGTCGCAATTCCTGATTATGACGCGCTGGTGGAGAACTTCAAAGTTCAGTTTGAAGCCTTCAATGCGCCAAAGCTGGATACGCCTATCACCGATAAAGAGTGGGAGCGTATCTTCAACCTCATGCTCGGAAAGTCTGTTTTCCAGAGCGCAAAAATCTTGAGGGATAAGTTTGTCCTTGAGCGTGAAGATGGTACAAAGGTATATCTGTCCTTCTTTGATCAGGACCACACGAAGAACATTTTCCAAGTCACTCATCAAACAACCGTGGTTGGAAAATACGTCAATCGTTACGACGTTACGATTCTCGTAAACGGCTTGCCCCTGATCCAAGTAGAATTAAAGCGCCGTGGCATTGACATCCGCGAGGCAGTCAATCAGGTCATGCGTTATAAGAAACACTCCTACAACGGGCTGTATCATTTCATTCAGCTCTTCATTGTCTCCAATGGTGTTGACACAAAGTATTTCGCCAATTCCGACAGAGACTTGATGTATAGTCTTGCTTTCTTCTGGACTGATTTCAATAACGTCCGCATCACCAATTTGAAGGACTTTTCGATTTCTTTCCTTGCAAGGGATCACATCATTAAAATGCTGACACGCTACACCATCCTAAATGATACCGATAAGATTTTGATGGTCATGCGTCCCTATCAGGTTTATGCCGTAGAAGCGCTGATCCGTCAAGCAACGCTTACAAACCGGAATGCGTATATCTGGCACACAACCGGCGCGGGCAAGACATTGACATCCTTTAAGACTGCGCAAATCCTCGCAGCAAATCCGAACATCAAGAAAGTCATTTTCCTTGTTGACCGAAAAGACTTGGATTCTCAGACAACCGAAGAGTTTAACAAGTTTGAGGCTGGCTCCGTTGATGTTACAGATCGCACCGATGTCCTTGTCCGCCAGATGAAGGACAAGAACAGGCAGCTTATCGTCACCACGATGCAGAAGATGGCAAACGCTGTAAAGCGCCCTCAGTACGAGAAAGTAATGGACGCATATAAAGACGAGAAGGTTGTCTTTATCATCGACGAGTGCCACCGCAGCCAGTTTGGGGATATGCACAAGGACATTGTGCGGCATTTCAGAAAGGCACAGTTTTTCGGCTTCACGGGGACACCTCGGTTTGAAGTCAACGGTAAAACTGAGGGTAAAATCACGCAAACAACAGAAATGCTCTTTGGTGAGTGTCTTCACAATTACCTGATTAAAGACGCCATCTTCGATAATAATGTTCTGGGCTTCCACATCGAATACATAAAAACAATGGAGGGTGATTTCGACTGGGATGACCCGACACTCGCGGACGCGATTGATATAGGCGAACTCTATATGTCCGATGAGCGAATGTCTCTGATCGCCAATCACATCATCCAGAACCACAAGGCGAAAACCCGAAATGGACAGTATACGGCTATTTTTGCCGTGTCCTCTATTGATGCCCTTGTTAAGTATTACGACATTTTCAAGAAGATCAAGCATGACCTGAATATCAGCGGCATCTTCTCCTACGGGCAGAATGAGGATGCCGAGGGCAAGGACGAGCATAGCCGTGATTCGTTGGAGCGTATCATCAAGGACTATAACGAGATGTACGGAACCAATTTCTCCACAGATACGTTCTCAGCTTATCACAAGGACATCTCTGACCGAGTAAAGGGAAAGAAAACAAAGTCGCTCGATATTCTCATCGTCGTGAATATGTTCCTGACCGGATTTGACAGCAAGCAGCTCTCTGTCCTTTATGTGGACAAGGACTTGAAGTATCATGATTTGCTGCAAGCCTATTCCCGCACGAACCGCGTTGAGAAGGAAACAAAGCCCTTTGGCATTATCATTTGCTACCGCAATCTCAAAAAACGTACTGATGACGCGCTGACGCTCTTCTCTAAGAGTCAAGATACCTCTGGCATCGTTGTTCCGGGTTATCAATACTTCGTAGAGAAGTTCAACGAAATGGTGATGAAGCTCAAGGAAATTGCTCTGTTTCCGGAGTCCGTGGACACAATGCAGAACGAGGACGATCAGAAGAAGTTTGTCGTGACCTTCCGTGAGCTGACAAAGTACCTCCAATCGTTGCAGACCTTTATTGAGTTCAGTTTCGATCAGGATGCTCTTATCATGTCCGAGCAGGAATATCAGGACTATAAGAGCAAATACCTCATGCTCTACTCAAGGCAAAAAACAGACCGCGAGGTTGTCTCCGTCCTGAATGACGTTGACTTTTGTATCGAATTGATGGAGAGTGACAGGATCAATGTCGCATACATCATGAACCTGATCCGCAACATTCATTTCGACGATCCCAAGCAGAAGGATTACGATATTAAACACATTAAGGATGAGCTGGGAAGAACCGATAATCCGCAGTTGCTCCGGAAAGTCGAAATCCTGCAAGCGTTCTTGGATCGTGTTGTTGTCGGCTTGGAAAGTGCGGATGAAATTGATGCAGCCTATAACGACTTTGAAAATGAAGCAAAGCGCGAAGAGATTGTTGCCTTTGCGAAGACTGAGGACATTGACGCATCTATGCTGACGGATATTATTTCGGAATATGAGTTTTCTGGCACAATGGATGCAGGAAATATCCGAGATAGGATTGAGAAGCCCTTGCCGCTTTTGAAGAAGCGCTCCCTTGTAAATCGGATTGTTGACTTCATCCGGCAGCACACAGAGAAATACCAATAAGGAGAGAGACAAATGGATAATTCGATTCAGGCTCATCAGAAAGAGCTTTGCAATAAGCTATGGGCAATGGCAAATGCCTTGCGCGGAAACATGGAGGCGTATGAGTTCAAGAACTACATCTTGGGCATGATTTTCTACTACTACCTTTCCGACCGGACGGAGAAGTATATGGCGAATCTTCTCAAGGATGACGGTATCGGTTATGAAGAGGCGTGGGCAGACGAAGAATATAAGACCGCCGTTATCGAAGAGGCACTGCGCGATCTCGGCTATGTCATCGAGCCGCAGTATTTGTTCCGCAAGATGGTCAGGATGGTAGAAAACCGTTCCTTCGACATTGAGTTCTTGCAGAGTGCAATCAACGCCCTGATGGAGTCCACAATCGGAAACGATTCTCAGGAAGACTTTGACGGACTGTTTTCTGATATGCAGCTCGATTCCTCAAAGCTCGGTCATACTGTCAAGGATAGAAGTGCTGTTATGGCAAAGATCATCGCTTCGCTGGACGAAATCAACTTCGGCGTGGATGATACCAAAATTGACGTACTGGGGAATGCCTATGAATATCTGATCGGTCAGTTTGCTGCAACTGCTGGCAAGAAAGCCGGTGAGTTCTATACGCCTTCCGGTCCTGCCGAATTGCTTTGCCGCCTTGCTTGCCTTGGTCTCACGGATGTCAAGGATGCAGCCGACCCCACTTGTGGCTCTGGTTCACTGCTGCTGCGCCTCAAGAACTATGCCAACGTGAGAAACTACTATGGACAGGAATTGACCTCCACGACTTATAACCTCGCCAGAATGAACATGATTCTGCGCGGAATCCCGTATCGCAACTTTAACATCTACAACGGTGATACCTTGGAGCATGACTACTTCGGAGACATGAAGTTCCGTGTTCAGGTTGCCAATCCACCTTATTCTGCAAACTGGTCTGCCGATATGCACTTCATGGAGGACGAGCGATTCAACGAGTACGGAAAACTCGCTCCGAAGAGCAAGGCTGACTTTGCCTTTGTTCAGCACATGGTTTACCACATGGACGAGGATGGACGAGCCGTCGTTCTCCTGCCGCATGGCGTCCTGTTCCGTGGTGCTGCTGAGGAAGCAATCCGCAAGCACCTTATTCAGAAATTAAATGTTCTGGACGCGGTAATCGGGTTGCCTGCAAATCTGTTCTTTGGCACGGGCATCCCTGTCTGTGTTCTTGTTCTTAAAAGAGAGCGCAATGGCAACTCTGACAACATCCTTTTCATCGACGCTTCCAGCAACTTTGAAGCAGGAAAGAACCAGAACATCCTTCGGGAGTGCGACATCGACAAGATTGTTGAGACCTATGAGCGCCGTCAGGATGTCGATAAATATGCTCATGTTGCGACCATGCAGGAGATTGAAGAGAACGGCTTCAACCTGAACATTCCTCGCTATGTTGACACCTTTGAGCCGGAACCTGAGATTGACTTGAATGAAGTTGCCGCTGAGATCCGCAAGCTCCAATCTGAAATTAAGGATATTGATGCGGAACTGAAACCGTTTTTTGATGAGCTGGGGCTGGACTTCCCCTTTGACGTGGAGGGCAAATAATTATGGCAAATGTATCCTCAAGTAACGGTCTTGAGAAGCGTCCGAAGCTCCGCTTTCCGGGCTTCGATGAGCCGTACAAGCAATGTCATATAGGTGATATTTACGCAGAAAGAAGTCAGCGAGGCGCTTCTGACATGGAGCTGCTTTCTGTCACGATGAACGATGGCGTTATGCCTCGCTCTGAGATTGAAGGCAAAGATAACTCAAGTGAAGACAAAAGCAATTATAAGGTTGTTCTAACGGGAGATATGGTCTATAACTCCATGAGAATGTGGCAAGGAGCAAACGGCATCTCTCCGTGTAATGGTATAGTGAGTCCTGCATACACAGTTCTAATGCCTAAAATCCCGATTAGTAATGGATATTTTGCAGCTTTTTTCAAAAGCCCTAATCTAATCAATGAATTTAGAAAGAACTCTCAAGGCATGACCTCTGACACATGGAACTTGAAGTATCCTCAGATTGAAACAATCAAGGTCTGCATACCAGCTCTCTCAGAACAAAACCGGGTAGCAGATATGCTCGGTACACTTGAGCGGAGGATTGCAAAACAGGCACATCTTGTCGATTGCCTCAAGAAGTATAAAAGAGGTGCTATCAAGAGTATTTTCACTCAAAGAGTGTCTTTCCATGCGGAGAAAAATAAATGGGAAAGTCATAAGATGAGCGAGTTGATCACCCTTCAATCTGGTCAAGATTTTGCACCGACTGATTTTAATGAGCAAGGAAAAGGTATACCTTACATGACGGGAGCAAGCTGCATTGTTGAAGGACAGACGGTCGTTTCAAGGTGGACAACAGTTCCCCGGTGCTTCGCTTATCATGGAGATACACTTCTGGTATGCAAAGGCTCCGGCTCTGGCGCAGTAGCATTTCTCTCTCAAGATAAGGTACACATTGCACGACAGTTTATGGCGTTGCGCCCCCATGGAGGCATGACCAAAGAGTTTTGCCTTTACCTCACACTTCATCTTTCTGAGAAAATGAAGCAATCGGCAACAGGACTGATTGAAGGCATAGATCGTAAAACTGTTTTGAATCAGCGCGTCTTTTTACCCCCCATCGTTGAGCAAGAGCGAATCGTGAAATTTCTTTCGGCAATAGAAAAGGCTTTAATAACGCAAGAGGGTGTTCTAAAGAGCCTTGTTTCTATAAAAAAGGGATTGATGCAACAGCTCTTTATATGAAGAGCTGCTGCAAAAGAGAGACTCGCATTCCAACCAACTGGCGCTCTGTACTTTCAGCATTCGCTATTTTTTTATTTAGAGTCTCAAATAGCTTTGACAAGTGCTTCTGTTCTTCCACTGACGGCAAGCATCGACGGATGCGGACAAATTGGGAATAATGGACTCTTTGCTTTTCAATAAGTGATCCAGTAGCGATGAGCTTGTAGTGAATTAGCATGGAGTACGATGTCAGATATTCTTCCCAGAAGCAAATAGTATCAGGCTCATTGACAGAGAAGATATTATAATAGCCTGAAACAGCGGCGGTATATCCGAGATGGTTAGGAGCGATTGCGCCCAGATGGGCGTTCATGGGATTATATGCAAACCAACCGGGCTTAATCATCTTGTAGTTTTCCCCCTCCTTAGTTACAAGAAACTCCCGATAATAACGTTCTGTTTTTGGCGTTATACCATCCTCAACAGTGAGGCTGACTAAAGGCGTGGATGGGGTGTTTGATGTCCTTATGGTTTGCTCGGTGAAATATTCACCTAAAGACGATTGCTGCCATTCGGGGTAACACGCTTTTCCGGTTCCTTTTCTTCCAGCGAACACTTGCTGAATGACACCTCTTTTATACTTCTTGAGGGAAACAAGAAGTTCTTCCTGCGCGGCGATTCGCTCATCAATTTTTTGAAGAAAGTCGGCTATGCGCTTTTGTTCGGAGGGCGAAGGAAGATGAATTGTTACGCTCATGTAATCCTCAAAAGAAATATTGAGTAGCCCATCCATACGAACGCTTGACGATACGAGGCGTTTAAGCTGCTTATCCATTTTGGCGTTATTGAGTGCCATTGCAATAAATGGTGTATATTCGTGATTATTGATCTTGAAGCAATGATACACATAGGGGATTCGTGCCTCTGGCTCAGTCAGCTCATAACAACAACCAAACTGTTTAGCCTTAGATGCGCCGTGATTATATGCCAATTCCCCTTGCTTCAAGAGAATGTATTTTTTGAGGCTCTGTCCAGCATTGTCTCTGGAATACTTTTCGGACTGCATAATGAAGCCATTTCCGGCACTAAGCATCATGATCGGCGCGTTAGATTTTGGATCAGTGCGATTTACCAGAGCCGCTATATCGCCTAATTGCGCCGATCTGTACGGCTCATCGAAGCCCGGAAAGCGGAGCTTCGGACGCTTCTCAAGACCGTTACTTGAGGTTCTTTTTCAGATCCCATGCCGGTATGAGTCAAAAGTAAAATCCCTTGCAGTAGCAGAGATTTTCCGCTATTGCAAGGGATTTCGTCTGTCATATAGCTCTTTCTGCTGGCTTGATCAGAAGTATAAAAAGAGGTGCTATTGCCCACATTCTTTCGGGTAAAAGCAAAGCGTTTTCCTCTGCATCTTCATGGATGCAGAAAAACCTTGGCGACTTATGCAGTGAGTTCAGAAGCGGACGAAATATATCATCAACTCTCATTCATGAAACCGGAGATTATCCTGTGTACGGTGGCAACGGTATACGCGGGTATTGTGACCGATATAGTCATGAGGGCGAATACGTTGTCATCGGAAGGCAAGGGGCGTTATGCGGAAATGTTCGTATTATTCAGGGTCAAAACTATTTGTCTGAACACGCTATTGCTGTCCGCGCAAATGCAGACAACGATACAGGATTCCTCTTGTACTTGCTTGGCTTCATGAAACTTGGGCAGTATTCAGATCAGGGCGCACAACCCGGTCTTGCTGCAAACAAACTATTAAGACTTAAATGCACGGTCCCCGACAAGAAAACGCAGTCTAAAATAGCGTCCGTCCTTTTGAGGCTTGATTCGCAATTATCTAATCAGGAAAAAATGCTATCTATTCTTATCAACCAGCGCAAGGCTTTCCTACAACAACTTTTCATATAAAGAGCTGTTGTAAAAACCCATCTTTCTGCTTTTGTAGGAGACGCAAACATTGGCTTTCTCTTTTGATTTGCGCGTCTATCTTTTGTGCGATTGCCGAAATCTGTTTTTGGGTTTCGAGTGGTGGCAGCTTAAAGCGATACCGTCTATATTGTTCGGCGTTAATACCGGGTTGACCAGAGCGCGTAGACTCAAGCGCCACCCACCTGTTGTATTCTTCCGTAAGCGTATTCAAAAAGACATATCCACTATCCACACCGTCAATAACATGAATACGGATAAGGAATCCAGCGAAATACATATCTCCATCAGATGCCTGATAAAGATAGCTTTTGCCAACAGAAGCACCGGTACGAGCAAATAAAATATCGTTCTCTCTAACACGATATTTGCCTTCGAGAACACCAGCCGGTGAAACGGGCGCAGAGTCTATGTATGTATGAGAGTCATCGTCAATATCAGTGATCCTTATATACTTGTGAACACCATCAAATATAGTCGCAGCGGCATTCATTCCATACTCAAAGCCGTCTGCCACGGCACTTAATGATACTTCTTCCCACTTTTCATCTTCATGAGTGATTCTGATCTTCTGATTAAGTATTTCGGAAATGAGTCCTCTTTTATACTTCTTGAGGTTATCTACGAGAGATTGCTGCGCGTCGATACGACGATCTAAGGCAATGAGAAAGTCTGCAATTTTTCTTTGCTCGGCAGTATTCTCCGGCAGATAGTGTTTTGTGGCGAAGAACTCATCTGTTGGGACATTAAGTAATCCGTGATTTCTTGCCCCTTCTGCTGAAATCATATAGATTTCCTTGTACCATTTAAGTGAATCAAAGTACACCTTAATGAAGTCTGTATCGTGCTTCTTGAGCGCAAAACAGATATATAGTGTAGACAACGCTCCCATAGGATAGCGGTCTAACCGCTTTATTGAACCGAAGTCGTAACCTACGGAATAGCTCTTGTTATACGCATATTCGCCCTTTCTCAAAAGGTAATATCCGCTCATGTCTTTGCTTGCAACGGTTTTGTTGAAGTAACTGATTTGATCGACAAGACCATCTTTCGAGGATATTGTCAGGGGTAGGTCAGTTTCATTGTTGCTGTTTTTTCGTGTTACTCGTTCTGCAAAATCAGACAATTTCTCTGCTCTCCACGGCTCATCGAAGCCCGGAAAGCGGAGCTTCGGACGCTTCTCAAGACCGTTACTTGAGGGTGTTAATGCCCTGATTATCCCTCCACCGGATAATGTTCGTGGAGGTGGTCATTATGACTAACAATACACAATTCAAGACGCTTGTGAACACATGGCTAAATCAAAAGAAGCCCATGATCACGCCGTCAACCCATGCCAGCTTTACGCTGATTGCCGAAAATCACCTGATCCCGTATTTCGGCAAGCGCAAGATTGGCAGCATCACCGAAGCGGACATCCAGAGTTACATTTCGTATCTCTACAATGCTGGACGCTTGGATAAGACCGGAGGACTTACCGTGAAGACGATAAGAGATGTTATCCTCGTTCTCCGGCTGTCAATGGAGTATGCCTACAAGGAACGCGCTATTCCACTCCTGAACTGGGACTTAATCGAATACCCAAAAGAGCTTGGCATCAAGAAAGTAGTTTCTCTCTCAAAAGATCAAGAGCAAGCTCTAATCCAGTGTATCTACATGGACTTGAACCGGAAGACAGCGGGGATTCTGATTGCATTGTTTACCGGAGTCCGGATAGGCGAGCTGTGCGGCTTGCAGATGAGGGACATTTCGCTGACGGACAAGACCATCAGCATCAACAAAACCGTCCAGCGTATCTATGACAAGAAGAAGGGAGAATCGTATCTTCATATAGGACCGCCGAAGACGAAGACCTCCGCTCGAACGATTCCGGTTCCGTCGCTTCTCATGAACATTATCAAGAAGTTTTACACGGAAAACCCAAATCACTATTTCCTCACGGGCAAGACCAAGCCAACCGAGCCGAGAACATATCGGCAATTTTTCACACGTTTCTTGAAGCGGAACGGATTGGAGAAAGTGAAGTTTCATGAGATCCGTCATACATTCGCAGTTAGGGCAATCGAGATACCGGAGTTTGATATAAAGTCTCTTTCTGAAATCCTCGGACATAAGAACGTATCTTTTACCCTGAATGTGTACGGGAGCGCAAATCTCCAACAGAAGGTTAAGTGCATGAATCTTCTGAATGACCTCCTGTGAAGAAAAAATACCCCCGACGCTGTGCCAGATGCACAGCGTCGGGGGCATTCCTGTTTCCAGCGATTTAATTTTCTCCCAACAAGGGACTGTTCATAGGGTGGCACTTTCCGTTTTGCGAAGCCGTGAAAACTCAGTGCGTTCCGTGGAAAAGTTCTCGTGACCGCGCATACCGTACACGTTTCTAATAATCACTGTTCAGTGCAATGTGTATTCGCTATCGTAAGAAAATTCACGGTTTTCACAACGCTTGATTCAGAGAGGAAATAATTCGCCTTATTCCTGTGCGACATCAAGGGAAACCGGGTCAATGACTGTTACAGATTTGCCCTGCTGATGAGCATATCTGACGGTCTTTCCGGTTCCGCTGGGGCTTCCATCCCAAACCGCAATCAGGACATCCGCATGATCAACCATATAACGGTTGCGCTTGTCCATGCAATCGGGCGTGTAATGGGTTTGAATCAGCGTTTCCTTGTCGCACTTGGACGCAATGTCGAAATACCGATCTCTTAGAGCTTCTGACCACTTTGCGGCTTGGCTTTCGCATGGGATGGCGCTTTCAAGCGTAATTCCCAGATAGGATGCTTTCAGCCCCAGCACGATCTCGGCGGCATACATATCTACACCGATTGCCATTCCGGATATAAAGTGCGTGATGCCTTCATTTTCAATGAGATTGATGATTTGCTCTCTGAGAGTTTTTTTGAGGTTTATGCAGCGTTCGTCTTCCTCGTTGAAACCAAACGGGAGGTTTTGCGGACGATGCCCGGTAAAAGCACAGGTCTTCATTCTCTTTTTCATCTCCTGACTATGTATTAAAGACTGTTTCTGTGTTTCTAATACATAGTATAGCACGGAGATATGAAATATTCTGTCGAAATAAGGGAAGAAAAAAGGCTGCGTGAAAAAATCACACAGCCCATGACGGATTCAGCCTTTATCTGCCGTTTCCTGCTGGATCATCAGCTCAACCATCTGCAAAATGCGCTTCTGCGCTTGCGGAGACAACGAAGCAAGTTTCTCCGAGAGTTCAGACGATTTATAGCTTGTCGAATGCTCTAGGACGTCACAGAAAATCGCGTCTGCCGAAACCTCAAGCCCATTGAGAAGAATGATCAATTTCTCACAGCGAGGAAACGACATACCACGTTCAACCGTAGAAATATAATTTGCAGTCAGCCCGGTCTTTTCCGCAAGCTCTTCTTGCGAGATTCCGAGGCGTTCCCGGCACTGTTTTACTCGTTTACCTATTCGTTTGTCAATCATAGCGCGTACCTACACCTTTTCTATAACGCTCATAACAATTATATGGGTTAGAGGCATAGTTATACAGAAACGCTAATAGCGATGCTGTGTATTAGCGTGTGATTTTCGACGGTATTTACAGAAAAGATACAAAAAAAGAGCCTCTGCCGATACCCAAACCGGGCATCGACAGAGGCGCTTCGTTCGTTTTATGGGCATTTGAATAAGTGCCGAAACAGGCACTTATTCGCGCTCTGTTGCTGGAACTGCGCAGGGAATACAATCACTTAGGTTGGTCAATTTGCGCCGCTCTGAGGCTTGCCATCACAGGCTTTTTCGCCCCCTAACTGTCTACACTGCGATGCCTTGCGGGAGAAGTGCGGACAGGCGATGAGATCCGCACGGAAGCTCTGCTTGCAGCTATGGACGCAGCGGACGCAGAAGCGGTTATACTTCCGGCGTCCGCTGTCTCCGATGAAGAACGACCACTCCTGCCGCCATTTCTGACTTCTGCTCACAGCTCAATCTCTCCTTTGTGCTTTTTTGGAGGGCAGCATTCCTTCTGCTTTTCAGCCTTTGCAGACTTGAGCCTGTCCATGATGGAGGACTTTTCGCCCCTTTCGGGGGCTTTGACCTCTGCGGTCTTGCCCTCCTTCGGACCGTTGTTGATGATTCCGTCAATCATGCCGTAGTCATCCTCCATCGACATCTCCGCTGCCTTGAGGTAGTTTTCCTTCTCAAGAGCCGCCATCCAGCTTTCCTTGCTGATACCGAGCATTCCGCCCTTTGCCGCATGATCGGCAATCTCTTTTGCATCTACGCACAAGCCCTCGGTGTTATCGGAATAGAGACGGTAAACCTCGCAGCCCTTCTCCAAAGCCTTCTCAGCCGCCTCCTGACCAGCGGGAAGAACACCAGCCCATGCGTAGCCGTAGTCCTTCATATCCTGAACGGAGAGCGCGGGATCGGGCATTTCCGGCACTTCCTTGACTTCAAGGTCAAGAAGGCGGAGTGTGTCATCGTCAAAGCCGTTGTAGACATCATCAAGGACGAGCTTGCCGCGCTCATCGACGATGATGCAAGCAGCTTCATCGCCGTAGGTGTCATGCTCCATCAGATAAAAGCTGTGACCGCCGACTTCGTGCTGGTCAATGGTGTGCCACGTCCCGATGTGTCCGGCAACCGTCAGACCGGAGGTATCGGCATTCATCTCAAAGTCCTTCTGCTCGACGGTTTCCTGCTTCTGCTGCTCCTTCGAGATCATGGGGATCGCCACAATCTTATCGCCCAGCTTTGCAAACTGTTCCGGCACTTTGAAGTGGTCAGAGAACTTCTGCATCTGCTCTACGGTCAGAGAACCGAAGCTGTCATCCGTCAAGCCTACTACCAAGAATGTTCCGGCAACAACGTCGTAGATGTCACCGTCCTCATCCCGCAGAGCGCGGTTCAGGGGCAAACCTTCCAGCTTGCCTTCCTCGTTGCAGACTAAGGCAACCGGGTCTTCGTAGGGATAAATTGCCTCGATGCAGCCTCCGACCTCATGCTGCAAGGACTCCAGACCGGAGTCAATCTCCTTCACATAAGGCTCCTTTCCCGGCTCAACGATGAGAACGGCGATGGTGCTGTCACGCTCGGCGGCTTCCCCTGAGCCGGTGATCCGGTATTCATCGGGAATATCATCAATCTCACCGTCAAACTGCCTGTCCCACCTCTCGCTTGCAACACGGACATAGCCCTCATCGGTGAAGCGTCCCTGCTCATCCATCGCAATGTCGCGCCCATAGCGTTCATAGTCGATGTAATTTGCCAGAGGACCGAGATCCTTTTCAGAGTAGATACCAGCTTCGTGGGCGTAATAGTAGCCGAGGTCGGATTCGTCGTTGATACCGGGCATGATGTCGTAGCAGTCCAGATTGAACGTCAGGTTGATGAGATCGTCGATGTCGCTGACCTCATCGCAGCCAGCCTCCATAATGGCAACGAGCTTTTCCTGATCGCTCAGGGAAAGCTCGTCAATCAAAGCGGCAAGGTAGTTGAGCTTATCAAGGCTCTCGTACTCGCCAAGCATCTTCTGAACGCCATAGATCGGGCATTCGTAGTCGGTGATAAACCACTCTTCGTAGGGCTGACCGAACTCATCCTGCTTGCCGATCCCGATGCGCTCAAAGACCTTCTGCATCTCTTCCTCTGTGGTGGGCAGCTTCACCCACTCACCGACCAGCATACCCTCGTTGTACTTGCCAAGGTTCGTGACGAAGGCTTCAAAATCACCGTCTAATACGGGCATAGGCATCCTCCTTTCAGTCATCTACCATGCCGTCCGGTATGATATACAGTTCCTCAAACTCAGCATCGGTCATGGCTTCGAGCTTCCGGACGGTCTTATACATCAGCTCTGCGATCTCGCCGTCCATGTCGTTCAGGGTGACGCTCTTCATATCGTCGATCAGCCGCTTCCGGCTGGACGTGTTGAAGCAGCACATCAGGTTGATTTCTTCCACGGTAAAGTTTTTCATATCAGAGTTCCATATCCTTTCCTTTGTTTTTCTGCGGCTTCGGTGTGTGGGGCGGCTGTGCTTTCTGCGCGGATTTCAGCTTGTCGCGGATGGATTCACGGGCAGCAGGCTTTTTCGGGATGGTGTCGTAGATGGCAGTCCCGGCATCCTCCACATACGAACGGACATACTGGATGCTCTCAGAAAAGCGAATGGGGCGGTTCTTGTCCTCAATGTTCGTCAGCCGGACTTCATCGGCGGCAAAATCAACCGCGTCGATTCTGCACTTGATCCCATCCACATTCAGCGTCGCACCGACAGGAATGTAATCTGCGGCTTTGAGTTCCTTGAAGGTCTCGCCGTCCTTGCTGAGAAAGACATCTGCGCCGGACTTCCAGAGCTTGTGAGAACCGGCTACCCATGCGCTTTCACGGAAACCAGTAACCGGCATGGAAGGCTTGCCGCGCACCTTCTTTTCAAGGAGTTTTGTGCCGAGAAGCGGCGCGGCTTTCTTTGCGTCCTTGCCGTACAGCTCAAAATAGCCGTTCTGAGCAAAGCAGACCAGCGCATCCGGATGAGCCTTTTTGACTGCCTCATATTTGCGGAGTTCTGCGACGGGGAGCGGCGAAAGCACCTCTGTCCTATCTGCCTCCGGCAGTCTGTCGCGGCGGCTTTTCTGCTTGGTCAACACTTCTGACAGAGCCTCCGCATCCTTTGGGAGCGTCTGGCGGGTTTTGACGCCGCCATGCTCACCGATCAGAGCCATTGCTGCATCGAAGCTGCTGCGGCAGGGGGCTTCCAGCACATAGCCGTCTGCAAAGGTCAGCCGGTCATGATCCGGCGCAACCGAGTTCTGCGCTACATTTGCCGCCTGTTCCCGGTAATTGACCTCAAAGACATCTCCGAAGACCTTGCCGCGCTTAACGGCTTTCGGGACAATGACGCGGGCAACGCACTCGTCGTAGGTCTGTTCCGCGTAAAAGCGGAAGGTGTTGTGATCTCGCGTTCCCTGAATAAAGACCTGATTTTCATTGAGGCAGTGCGTTCCATGCGGACGGCAGAACCACATCAGCGTTTTGTCTTCGGGATTCTGGCTTTCGGCGGCGCGGCGGATGATGCGCTTGTCGATGTCGAAGTCTTCCTTGTAGCTGTCTACATGACTGTCCACGAGCTTCTGCAGCTCCGCAACGATGTCAACATCTGTGTATTTCTTCATGCGTCTCCTTTCTCACAACTCCATGTCGTGCGTTTTGGATTTGACCGGGGACTTCTTCTCCGGCTGCTGTTTTGCGGCAGTCCTGAGCTGATCACGGATGGAGGGCTTTTCCTGCTTCTGCTCCTGCTTGACGTATTCCAGCGTCGGCATCAGCTCACGGTAACAGCCCTGTGTTTTCCGCGCCGCATGACGGCGATGGATTTTGAACAGCGGCTCACCATTCTGCGTGACCGTGTTACCCTCGATCCTGACGCCGTTCCGTGCCAGCAGATTGAAGGAGTGGTTAGAGGCGCGATGGGACGCCCGCATACCGTCGTTGTTATAGGCAATCTGCCCCTTGAGCGTGTCCATGACGGCGGCTTTGATCTCCTTCTCTTCGGCAGTCAGGCGGTGCGCTTTCGGTGCTTTTGCCGCTTCCTCCGGCAAGGGGGCAAAGGGAGACTTGACCTCCACGGTTTTTACCTCAATAGAGGTAATCTCATCGTTCTCCCACGCAACGACCTCCGGGTCTCTTTCCTCTGTTTTCTCAGAAGTGACTTCCTTTTGAGCTTCGGTCTGCTGGCGGAACGCATCGACGAAAAGTGCTGTCAGTCCGGGATTGGGTTTATCCACAAGGAAGCGGGAGGCATTCTCTGGGCAGACATCAACGCTCTTCGCCCATTCCTTGAGGGGCTGGGGAATGCGCCCGTCAAAGTCTTTCTGCTGAATGGTGTTTGCGAGGACATACCGGACGCGCTCCGGAGAGAACTGCTCAAGGACGCTTTTCACGGCAGCATCCGCATCCAGCCGGTTGTCTCCGTAGTTAGAACTGATTGCCGCCTCAATCGCACGGCGGCATTCCACGTTTGCGGCGAGAGAAGCACGATATGACTCCAGCTCACCGGCTTCATAGGCATAATTCGCCGTCTCGCGGTAAATGGGGACTTCCGGCTTTTCCTTCGGAACAGCTTCCTTTACGGGAGCTTCGACTTCCATCTCTGCGGACTGTGCTTTCTCTGCCAGCAGCACCTTGAGCTTGGCGTCAATGCCCTCGATCATCTCAGCCGCCGTCTTGCGGATGGTGTCCAGAGAGCTTTTCAGTTCCTTGGTTTCCTTACCGGATGACCAACCGGCGATGTAGCCGAAGGAATAGTCCGAGGTTTCAATGCCGTAGCGCTGGCAGACGGTGTAGGCTACGCTTTCCGCCTCAACCTCTTTGGTGTGCCGATCCTTCTTATCTTCTGGCGCGGCTTTCTCATCCGGCTTGACGGCGTGGAGCTTTGCGTGGGCGATCTCGTGAATGGCGGTTTTGACCGTCTGGATTTCGCTCATGCCTTCCTGAATGGCAATGCGGCTTTCAACCGGCGAGAAGAATCCCTTTGCACCGCCCGGAATGTCCTCAAAGGAAATAGGGACGGGAGATTCCTGCCTGAGTGCGTCGAAGAACGCCTCGTAGTTTTCGACGGTGCCTTTCAGCTCATCGACGATGATGTCCGGAAGCTCCTTGCCGTCCGTCTGGGAAACATCAAAGACACTTACCACCTTGAAGGCAGGACGCAGGACCTCAACCGTTTCCGTGACAGCCTTCCCATCTGCGCCGATCACCGGCTTCTGCGTTACGGGGTCAACCTTTTCACGCTCTTCCTGCGTCTTGTACGGCGCGGGAGCAAGAATCTTGATGCCCTTTTCGCCCTTCATGACCTGACGGTCAAAGTTGCGCTGCCACGAGGTATAACCGGCAACATAGGTTGCCTCCGGCTTCTGCATCGCAATGAGCAGCGTGTTGTTGAAGGAATAGTTGTAGAACTTGGACATCGTGCGGAGATATTCCTTGAACCGCTCGGATTCAAAAAGCTCCTTGATGCCCTGTTCCAGCTTGTCCGTGATTTCGCGGACTTGCTGTGCATTTCTGTTTTCAGCCATATCAAACCTCCATTTCGTATTTGCTTCGGGGAGAAGAAAACCCCGTTTGGGATTTGCTCAGTAAACGAGCCTTTACCTCAGACGGGGTTTCTCTGCGCGTCATCCGACGATGGAAGATGTTATCCTCGTTCTCCCATTCAATCAGCCGGTCAAACATATCCGGGTGCTTTGTGATCATGTGCAGCAGCTCCGAGTCACTGGCGTTGGGACAGAACCAGCAGCCGTTTCTTCGGCAGTGAGCGTAGATTGGGGAAAGCAGCCCGTGTTCCTGACAGAGCTTGTAGGCGTCCGCCTCGGTCATACCGTATTTGGCAAGCAGACTGACCTTCTTCAAGCCATCCAGACGGGCGAGGCGTTTTGGTTCATCCTCCGCGATGCCGACATAACTCACAGTGTCCGGAGAAAGCGCGGCATTGTACTTGCGGACAGGCGGGATTTTGCAGTCACGATTGACCGCGCACATCCCAGCCCACGCGAACCCGCGAACCTCGCCCTTATGAGGCCCGCGGGTGATGACATGATGAAATACGTCATCGTAGGTCTTGTCCGCATGGAGAATGGTGAACTTGATGCCCAGCTCCTTTTCGCAGAAGGGCTTGAGCCGGTCATAAATGAAGTCCCGATGTTCCGGGACTTCGCCGCTTGTGTCTTTGTCGAACATGACCTCACTGAAAACCGCCTCGTCCAGCGGCTCATTGTGCTGTGCAGCCAGCAGGAGCGTCGCTACGCTGTCTTTGCCTCCGCTGCATGAAGCAACATACTTTGGGCGGGTCATCGATCAAACTCCATCTTGAAGCTGACGTATTTGCCGCCGCTGTCATCCAGCCGGATCACCGCGTCGTAGAGCTGGGGCTTCTTCGGCGTGTAAAGCCCGGTCACTCGGCACCAGCCCTTGTCCAGCAGCTCCTTTGCAATCTTCTTGGTCAGCTTCTTTTTCTTGCTGGAAAAGAACTTGTTGTCTTCCCACAGGCAGAAGGAGCATTCCTTGTTCGAGCAGTAGAAGTTGCCCTTGCCGACATAGACCGGAGAGCCGCAACGGGGGCATTTGCCGATTTCCTCTTTCCCCGTGCCGAAACGCTGGGCTTCGGCATCGGAGAGAAACGGGTAGGCTTTCACGAGATCCCCGGTCATCCGGACAATGCCGCTGAGAAATGCGCCTGCATCCGCATTGCCGCGCTCAATCTCCATGAGCGTGTTTTCCCATTCCGCAGTCATTGCGGGAGACGTGATCTGTTCCGGCAGAACACAGACGAGGTTGCAGCCGTCCTTTGTGGGAATGAGGGATTTGCCTTTGCGCTCTGCAAAGCCGGATTTCACCAGCTTTTCAATGATACCGGCGCGGGTCGCGGGTGTTCCGAGACCTTTCTTCTCGGTGTCATCGTCAAACTGATCGTTTCCGGCAGTCTCCATTGCAGACAGGAGCGTGTCTTCCGTGTACTGCTTCGGAGGCGTTGTGAAGTGTTCCGTAACGCTGGCGGACACATTATCCAGAACATCGCCCTCATGGACTTCGGGCAGGGACTTCATGGGATCGTCCTTTTCCTTCGTCTTGAGGGAAGCCTTGAACAGCTCTTCAATGGCTTTCCATCCGTTTTGAACGACGGTCTTCCCCTTGGTTTTGAACTCGTAGCCCTCGCAGGAGAGCGAGATCTGCGTTTCTGCGTAGGTGTGCTTCTCGCCGGTCGCACACAGAAGGCGCATCCCGACAAGATTGAGAATTTTCTGCTCCGACTGAGGGAGTGCGGAAACATCCTGCTTTTCAAGCTGGACGGTCGGGAGAATGGCATGGTGATCTGTGACCTTGCTGTTGTCGGTTACGCGGGCAATGTCCGGAGTAACCGAAACACCGGAGAAAAGCGGAAGCTGGCGGCAGACAATAGAAATGACCTGACGGGCGGTGTCCTCCATATCGTCCGTGATGAACTGGCTGTCCGTGCGCGGATAGGTCAGGAGCTTCTTTTCGTAGAGTGTTTGTACGAGATCGAGCGTCTGCTGGGCGGTGAAGCCGTAGTATCGGTTTGCCTCGCGCTGCAAGGTGGTCAGATCATAGAGCTTCGGAGGGTTGACGGTTTTCGTCTCCCGCTTGAGAGAAGAAACGACGGCTTGCTTTTTCTCGCAAGCCGCCGCAATCTTCTTTGCTTCCTCTTCGGTTTTAACCTTTTCCAGATCAGCGATCAGATCGCCCTTGCCGACGTGGACGTTGAAATACTTTTCCTTTTGGAACGTGGAGATTTTCCCGTCACGCTCCACCAGCATTGCAAGAGTCGGCGTCTGGACGCGCCCGACCACCAGCTTCTTGTGATAGAGCGTGGTGAAAAGGCGGGTGCCGTTGATACCGACAATCCAGTCTGCCTTCGAGCGGCTAAGTGCCGCTTCATAGAGACGGTCATATTCCTTGCCGTCCCGGAGATGGTTGAAGCCTTCGCGGATGGCAGAGTCCTCCAACGAGCTGATCCACAGACGCTTGAAGGGCTTGGTGCATCCAGCTTTGTTGTAGACCAGCCGGAAGATCAGCTCACCCTCGCGTCCTGCATCGGTTGCGCAGACCAGCTCGGTGACGCGCTTGTCCTTCATAAGAGAGGACAGCACCTTGAACTGCTGGGCTTTGTCCTTTGTGACCTCAAACATCCAGCTTTCCGGGACAATGGGCAGATCGTCATACCGCCACTTGGCATACCGCTCATCGTAGGAGCTGGCGTCTGCCAGCTCCACCAGATGACCGAAGCACCACGAAACGATGTAATTGCCGCCCTCCATGTAGCCGTCCTTGCGGGATGTCGCGCCCAGCACCTTTGCGATGGACTGGGCAACGCTGGGCTTTTCAGCGATGACTAAGATCAATCCTCATCACCGTCCGTTTCCTCGTCTACCGCAATCTGCGGCTCTTCATCCTCGTTGATGTACGGCTCTTCCTCGTAGCCTTCATCATCAAAGAAGTCCATATCTTCATCCTTGGGCTTTCTGCCCTTGACGAACTTGATGTAGTAATAGGCTGCACCCGCAGCACCGGCAAGAACGAAGATGACGAGGATCATGCCGATGTTGGACTTCTTTTCGGGTTTAGGGGCGGGAGCATCGGTTTCTGCATCCTTGTCCGGCTCAGGTGTAACGGGGGCTGTGCCGGTGCATTCGCTCATGTTGGTCTTGCAGACCGGGCAGTCGGTGTTGACCTGACCGGCAGCACATTTCTCTTTGCAGTTACAGGTGGTCAGAGCCGCCGCAGTGTCTTCATCCAGCAGCGCAAGCAGATCGCTCTCATCGACCATGTTCAGGAAGTACGTCTGATACTGTTCCTCATCCTCGTTGATGGGCGCATCGTAGTCGATGACGATATAGAAGGTGTTGCCGCTTTTCGTCTGAATGGTGATGAACTGCTTGTTGGTTGCCTTGTCATAGAGCAAGTCGCGGGTGTAGGCGTTGCCCTCATCGTCAATCGGCTCACCCTTCGGCTTTTCCGGCGTGGGAGTGACTGCGGGCTGCTGTTCGGGCTGAGTTGCCTCCGTAACGGGAAGGTTCTGATCGGTGTCATCGGCATAGGCAAACGCCGTCACCGAGAAGCAGGACAGCACCATGACGCAGACCGCAAGGACGGTCAAAAAACGAAACTTCTTACGCATTGTCGATTACCTCCGTATTTTCAGCGGGCTTGGTGCCGCCCTTCATAGAAGACAGGAACGCCATGATCTGATCCTTGTCCATCACCATAGAGCGCACGGTATTGATGATTTCAAGGTTTTCCAGCTCTGTCTTTTTGTCGTACAGCTCCTTGAGCTGTCCTTCAATTTCGGACTTCTTCTTTTCAGCCTTCTCGATGTCGGAGAGGACTTTCTGATACTTGGGATTCATGCAAAACTCCTTTCTTTTAATAGGCGGGTCTTCCGAAGGCGTAGAAATGCTGCTGCCAGTAGGAAGAATTGATGGATGTGTACTGAATGGGATCGCCGCAGTGGATCATGACCCCATCACCGACGTAGATGCCGACGTGAGACACGCCGGGGGTGTCATACGTCCCAACGAAAAAGATGAGATCACCGGGCTGTGCATTCGCCTTTGAGACCGGCGTACAGACGTTGTAAAGCCCCTGTGCGCCCAGCCGCCCGGTCATCACAAGACCGCTGTTCGTGAGAACGTAGCTGACGAAGCCGGAGCAGTCAAAGGACGTGTCGGGATTGGAGCCGCCCCACACATACGGATAGCCGAGATACTTTTCCGCCTCGGTGATCAGTGTCGCAAACTTCTCGTCGTTCAGGTATTCCGGGTTGACATCGTAGTCGGCGGGAGAATTTGTAATGTACTTGTCCACATAAGGAGAATCACCGAACAGATCCTCGCGGTTGCCAAGCACCGACATATACGTTGCGTACATGGAAAGCTGTTCCTGAGACATGATGTAGACCGGGACATGGGAGAGATTGAAGTTTTCGAGCTTCACGTTGCAGATGTAGTAGTCATACGGGACACGATAGGTTTCCGTGTGCGTGTTGCCGTCTGCGTCCGTCCATGTGTCGGTCTCCGTGCGGTATCTGGTTTCGACGATGACCTCTTCGGTGAGGATGTACTGCTTTTCAAACAGCATTTGGATCGTACCCTGCACCTCATCCAGCGTGAACTCGCCCTCATGGAGAGCCGAGAGAATGGAGATCAGCACATAGGGATCATGCTCAATATCGTCCAGCTCGAAGTGGTATTCATCATAGTTGTGAGTGCTTTCGTAGGTGTCGAGATAGCGTTGCAGCTCTTGCTCCATTTGGCAATACTGCGCCTCCGCGCCGAGCATTGCGTCATCCTCGCTGAGATAAGAGGAAGCGATAACCGACGAGCCGGTAGAGGTGAGCATCGAACACGAGCTGATACCGGCACCGAGCAAAACGAGAAGGGCAACTCCGACGCCGATCCAGATGAAGACCTTCTTGTTCTTCTCAAAGAACTCCTTGATCTTGTCGGACGCCTTCTCACTGAGCTTCTTGCCGGTGCTTTTTGTGGCAGTCCCGGCAGTCTGAGAACCGGCATTTCGAGCGGCGGCATACTCCTTCTTGATGCTCTGCTTCTGGTAGTGCTTGTTCATGTTCTGCTTCTTCATCTCAGGATGCTCCTGCTGATTTCTCTCATATTGGAGCTTGGCATCAGCGACATCCGCCTTATGTTCCAGCTTAGAAACCTTCTCATAAGGCTTGTTGACGCTGTTTTCCCGATGATGGCTGAAATGCCGAGCGGCAGTCTCAGCGGCGATCTCCGTTTTATGCGCCGCCTCAACCGCCGAGTTTTCCTGTTCGACCTCATGGATTTTGCCGTGAATGCCGGAAGCAAGGGTGTCACCGACCTTGCGGACGGTTTTGTCCGCCTCAAATTGCAGCTTGCCTTTGCCCTTTGGCTTTTTCAGCTCATCCTCAAAGTGAAGCCGTGTTTTGCCCTTGCCGGTCTCTTCATCGAAGACACGCTCTTTCTTGAGAACCTTGTGCGTGGGCAGGTTTTCACGGGCGGCATCCAGACGCTCATGCGCCTTCTCGGACTTCCTTTCGAGCTTCTGCATCCGCTTCGTGGGCGGGACGGCATCGTCCGAGACCGGCTTTGCAGAGGCGGTTTCCGCCGCTTGGGAGAGAACAGCATCCGCGTCAATGGCTTCAACCGCAGAGGTCTTGCGCAGCTTGTGCGTGACAACCGTTTCGGCAATCACCGTGCCGGTATGAGAAGAAACGCCGTGCTGCTCCAAAACAGAAGGCTTGAACGGCGTTTCCGAGGGCAGCGGTTCAGGTACATTCTGGGGTGGATTTTCTGCCCTTTTCTCTTCTGTAACGGACGTTTCCGAGGGCGGCTGTGTGTCGTTATCCTCAGCGTGTTCCGCCTGAAACTGATGCTGCTGACGGCGCATCTGCACCTTTTTCTGTTCCTCCGGTGAAAGAGCTTCGGAAGGAACGGCTGTCTCAGCGGGCTTCACCAGCTCTGCATCTTCCAGCCGCTTTGACACACGCTGCTCGGTGCCAGCCGTCAGGTTTTCTTCAACCGCGCCCTCCCGTGTCATCCGCATGACTACCTTGTCGCGGGCTTTGAGTTCCGGTTCCTTCGCCATTAGATTTCACCTCCAATCCGCTTGTAGGCAAGCTCGGTGTATTCAGGGTTCAACTCGATGCCCACGAAATGCCGCCCCATCTGCGTAGCAACCATGCCAGTTGTGCCGCTCCCCATGAAGGGATCAAGCACAATGCCGCCTTCGGGACAACCGGCGAGAAGACAGGTCTCAACCAGCTTCGGAGGGTAGGCGGCATAGTGACCGCCCTTGAAGGGAACGGTGTTGATCTTCCAGACATCGCGCTTGTTGCGGAGCGGATTGATGTCTGCGTCCTTGATCTCGCCATGCTCACGAGGGCGGTTGATGGACTGCGGCTGAGGCTGACCGGGAACGGGTTTGCCGTATTTGTTGCCGCCCTTCATGCCGCGCTTGAGACGTTCTGCCGTTGCGGGGGCAATCGGCTCGGAGATCGCCTTGTAGTCGAAGAAATACTTCTTGGACTTTGAGAACAGGAAAATATGCTCATAGCAGCGGGCGCAGCGGTCTTTGACGCTCTCCGGCATGGGGTTGTCCTTCATCCAGATGATGTCGTTGCGCAGATACCAGCCGGTATCGCGGAGGGCAAAAGCCAGCATCCACGGAATGCCGATCATGTCTTTCGGCTTGCAGCCCTCAACCTTGTTGTTGAGAGCCACAGCCTGACCGCTTCTGCCGTTGGGGTTCTTCGGGTCAACGAAATCGCCCTGATTGCCTTTCCCGGCGTAGGTGTCCGAGATGTTCAGCCAGAGCGTTCCATCCGGACGCAAAACGCGCCTGACTTCGGTAAACACTTCCGTCAGGCGCGAAATATATTCCTTCGGCGTTGTCTCTCTGCCGATCTGAGCCTCCATACCGTAATCGCGGAGCGCGTAATACGGAGGGGACGTCACACAGCAATGAACGCTGTCATCGGGCAGAGTTTTCAAGATTTTAAGGCAATCGCCGGTATGAATGATGTCAAGTTGTATGGTGGTGTACCTCCTGTTCTGTTGGATTTGTGTTTCCATTGAAATGTTGGCTGTAAAACCCGACAACATTTCAATGGGCATCAGTCGGAGTAATACTCGTCCGGCTCATAGTCCTCATCTTCCATGAAGTCCTCGTCGAGATCGTCAATCTCGTCTGCCCAACGGTCGAAGATTTCCTCGGCTTCCTTCGCCGCCTCACGATAGAGGCTCAGGCGGTTCTTCTCAAAGGCGGCAAAGGCGGGGACGAACTTGCCGAACTCGCGGATTGCCTTCACATCCTGCGTGCGCATATCTGCGACGCACTGAATGATTTCGGACATCGTGAGCAGATCGTCGATCATCAGCTCATACTTGTCCTTGGGGATAGAAACGGTTTCATCATCACCCGCGTCAGCGAAAGGGGTATTCTCATCGCTGTTGTTGCTTTCGGGAACATCAATCTTGAAGTAGAAACCGATCATATCCACAGATACCTTGCTCATAATCTGACGCGCCTCCTTGACCTTTTCTTCGATGTCCTCCCTCACATGGAGGTAGGCGCGGTGATGCTTCTTGAGGTCGCTTTCCAGTCGGATCAGATCGGTCAGCTCCCACAGAGCCTTAAACAGCGCGGAGGTGTTCTCTCCGTATTCGATAGCGTCCGCGTAGGGAATGGTAATCATCGTGTTGTTCATATTCAAAATCCTCCTTAGTTCTGTACGGTTTCTTCTAAGCGGGTGGTCATGATGCGGTAAAGCTGGGTGTCCTTCGGGAAATCGTCCTTGAAGGGAACGATGGTCGAGCCGTAGAAGATCAGCCCCTCACCGGCGTTGGAATTGGTGATGTAGTTCTGCTGGCTGGGCGAGATGTTCAGCGCCTTCGAGAGAATCTGCCGGTCGCCGGATGCCTGATTCAGAAGGTAGACAAAATCCGAGTTTTCAAAAATGTTCTCCACCTCGCGGGAGGCAAGAAGATCCTTGACGTTCTGCGTGATTCCGGTCGGGATGCCGCCCCATTTTCTGAAACGCTTCCAGATTTCCACGCTGTACGCGGCGGTCTGTTCCTCTTTCAGCAAAAGGTGGAACTCGTCCATGTAGTAGCGCGTTGCCTTGTGCTGGGCGCGGTTGATGGTAACTCTGTTCCACACCTGATCCTGCACGATCAGCATACCGAGCTTTTTGAGCTGCTTGCCGAGTTCGCGGATGTCATAGCAGACAAAGCGGTTGTTGACATCCACATTCGTTCTGTGATTGAAGACGTTCAGAGAGCCGTGAACATAGATTTCAAGGGCAGTTGCGATGCGCTGTGCCTCCGGCTCCTTCTGATTTCTCAGAATGTTGTAGAGGTCTTCGAGGATCGGCATTTTCTCCGGCTTGGGGTCTGCAAGAAACTCCTGATAGACCATGCGGACGCTGCGGTCAATGATGGTCTTCTCAACCGGCTGCAAGCCGTCCTTGCCGCCGACAATCAGCTCGCACATGGAGAGAATGAAGTCGGATTTCAGCGTCAGCGGGTTTTCCTCTTCGGAGTAGTTCGTGTTGATGTCCAGCGGATTGATATAATCCGTGCTGACCGGCGAGATGCGGATGACCTGACCGCCGAGCTTCTGTACAAGGGGGAAATACTCGGCTTCGGGGTCGCAGACGATGATGTCATCCTCCGTGATGAGGAAGGCGTTCGTCATTTCGCGCTTGGCAGAGAAGGACTTACCGGAACCGGGTGTACCCAAGATCAGCCCGTTGGGGTTTTTGAGCTGCTTGCGGTCAACCATGATCATGTTGTTGGACAGCGCGTTCAGCCCGTAGTAGAGAGCTTCGCCGCCCTGAAAAAGCTCCTGCGTGGTGAACGGCACGAAAACCGCCGTGCTGGAAGTGGTCAGTCCGCGTTCGATCTCCACCTGATTGACGCCGATAGGCAGAGAGGACATCAGCCCTTCCTCCTGCTGAAAGTCAAGACGCTTGAGCGCACAGTTATACTTTTGGGCAATGGCGGCGGTCTGGAACACCGCATTTTCGAGCTTCTGGCGATTGGTTGCCGTATTCATGATGAGGATGGTCACGAGGAACAGTCTCTCGTTGCGGGTCTGGAGATCCTGCAACAGACGCTTTGCCTCGCCGCCGAAGGTAGCGAGATCGGACGGGAATAGCGATAGGTAAGCCTTTGAAGTTATCTCCAGCTTTTCCCCCGCTTCACACCGGACATGCGACTTTCACCGCATCCGGCGTTCCATCAATCAAACAGATTTCTTAGTCTCCTTAGTCATACCATTATGAGAATTATTCGTAAGATTTGGCTTCTCCAAATCAATGGGTTTCCTTTTTGCCAATGTTCGCAGTTTGTTCAGCTTTGTGAGCTGTGAAGTATCCAATTTAAGAGCGGTGAGATAAGAACGAATAGTGTCCTCATCAATTGCGTGTATCAGTTCATGTACTGGTGCAAGCACCAATACCAGATTTTCATACTTATCTCTGCCTCCAATTCCTTTTGGCTTCTTGTGATGGCAGTGAATTTCTGATATACACTGAAATTTCTTTCCCGTTACCGCACATTTTCCCCATTGAGCGGAGAACAGTGAGATACGGTTATCCGCATACTCTGTACTGCGGCTGTATGTAGGCGCTCTCATTAGCTGTAGCAGTAAGAAAGTGTTTATCCGCAAATCGTCATGGATTTCACTTCTTCCTGCCGCTGTGTAAGCGCACACTTTTCGCCGCTGACTCATTGGATTTTTACATTGAACATAGCTTATTGGATAAATCGGTTCTTTGGATTGTGCTATATATCTTAGTTGCTCCGATTTCCCATATCTTTGGATTTCCATTTTTGTCAGGTCACGGCCTTCCTTTTTCAGCCGGTGTGTCTTTCCAGATTTCAGCCTGTTTTTGAGAACTGTATTAACAGTTCTGCCAATATCACCGCAGTCTATGCTGATGTCAGTGGCTAACTGGTAGTAATTCTGGATTCCCATAACCATGGAGTTGAACAGCCGTACTTCCCCGGCTTCTCCACGTCCTTTTCTGGGAAATTTGATATTTCCGACTTGTTTAGTCAGGCTGGCTTTAACCTTTTTGTATGCTTTATCGCACATGTGCGATTGAACGACGTACTTTTTCCCCTTTTTGCGTAGTCGGATTTTGAATCCGAGAAATTCAGAATAGCTCCGTCTGACGTCAACAACTCTCGTTTTCTCCGGTGAAACATCAAGGCGCAGGCGTTCTTTCAGCCATTGCGTTACCGCAATCAGCGTCCGGTCTGCCTGTTCTTTTGTCCTGCAAAGAATCCGAAAATCATCTGCATATCTGACGATATATATTTCTTTCAGCCGTGTATTCCGCATTGCCCGGTACGCATGGCTTTGTATCGGACAGCCCGCCGCATTTTCTCTGTAAGCGTAGTTTTCCGTTACCGGGTTGCACTGCCATTGGCTTTCTATCCAATGGTCAAGTTCATTCAGCACCACATTTGCCAATAATGGGGAAATAATTCCGCCTTGCGGCGTTCCCTTTGTTGGGTGTTCTGTATGACCGTTCGGCATGAGTATTGGCGCTTTGAGAATCCTGCGGATTACATAGAGCAGTTCTTTATCCCGAATATTCAGCGACCATAGCTGCTTTATCAGCTTTGAGTGGTCTACATTGTCAAAGAAACCTTTTATGTCAAACTCTACTACATAGTGAAGTCCTGACTTTTGCATAAGCCTGTAGATTGCCGCTATCGCATTTTCAACCGACCGATTTGGACGGAATCCATAGCTATTGTTGCTGAACCTGGCTTCGCAGATAGGTTCCATGACCTGCTTGATACATTGCTGTACCAATCTATCCCAGATACAAGGGATTCCCAGTGGCCTGGTATTCCCGTTTGGTTTTGGGATGTCTTTGCGTCTTACGCTTCTTGGGGTGTAGCCGTTTTTAGCTCCCTTGACGATTTTGCGTACCCTTGCTGTGACTTCATCAGCGGTAAGTTTACCAATATCAGAAATCTCCAGCTTGTCTGTTCCCGGCGTAATACTCCCGGTATTGGATTTGATGTTCCGATAGGCCAGCAGGATATTTTCTCTTGAAAGTATCACATCCATCAGGTTCTCGAAAATTTCTCCTGCCTGACTTCTGGCATACAGTTCATCAAAGGTACTTTGCATATCGTAGTATTCAGCATGGCGGAGATACTCCACGCATTTGGTTTTTGGTTTCTTCTCATTTGGCATCAGGCATCACTCTCCTTTACGGCGAGTGACTTCTTTTTGTCATACTCGCAATCCTAATTGCGACTAAGTGCTAAGTTGCCTGTTTGACTGACTTGAGGCCATTCTTCCGTTTTCCTCTTTTTCGCAGAAAACATCATCAGTTCGACCTCTGCTTTTCAGCAGTAGTACAGCAGCTTATATGATTCGTCTGCTTACTTCCTAATGGTAGAAGCCTACTGCCTTTCCTCGTTCCAACAATCCTATCTTTACATATACCTTTAGGTCTCCGCTTTAAGCCTGTCAGCTTGAACACGCCTGTAACGTGCTATGGTGTTTCATAACATCAATTTTTACTCCACCACACTGATTAGCGATGAACGCTACCAGCACATTTCTATGCCGTCATGGTATAGACCCTTACATTCGCGGTTTTCGTCAGTCATATTTCAAACATTCTGACCTTGGGTATTTTGTAGACCTCCGGCCTATAGGTAGCACCGTCCACCTCTGGACAGCTTTCGTGGGGCTGGTAATTATCCAGCAATCCATACGGCTACTCTCAGCCGACTTCACCGAGCTTCTGACAGGTCAGTTTTCACTTACACCCGCCAGTCGGAGTATTAAGGGGGCGTTTCAGGGCGTTACCCCATCATTCCACCTCTTGGATTGTTAGTTCTCCTAACATCTGAAATTTTCGTTCTTTTGTTAGTGCCTGATTTTGTCCTTCAACCACGAAGGCTTTGTTCAGGAACGAGTCGCACTGATGTCCATGTCGTAGCCGGAGCGGACTGCTTTTTTCTGTTCCTCGATCTTCATTTTGTCGAGGTCGGTGATCTTCGACTTGATGCTCTTGATTGCCTTTGCCTGGTCAATCGTCCGGATATGAAAATTGACCGTGATGTTGCTGTCCATCTCAAGGAAGTCGGCAAGCATACGGTCATTGAGTTCCGGCGCGAGGATTTGCAGGAAGCTCACCGCGCCAATGGTTCTGCCCATCTTGAAGCACTTGCCTTCACGGAAGTCAAAGGAAGTGGGCGCGATGAAGTCCTTCGTGCTGAGTCCTGTCCGGGCAACCATATCGAAGGAAAAGCGGAACGGCTCATTGGTGTCCATGTTGAACACATCATGAAGCACTTTCAGCCGCTCGTAGCCGGACAGCGGCTCGGTTTTCACACCGAGGGTTTTGAAGTTGTTGAGAATATCGGTTTCAATGCGTTCGAGCTTCGGCTTTGCCGTGCGGAGGGAGTCTGCCTCAATGCCGAAGGTGATGTACTTCCTCTTGACCAGTCCGTTGTTGCCCTTGGTGAGCTGGCTTTGCAGCATACCGGAATACTCGGAGCGGATGTCGTTGAAGGCGTCCTCCTGTGCCGGAATGTTGATGCGCTTGCGGAACTCATTGAGGCTTGCCTTCTGATTGATGAAGGAGAGCTGGACGAAAATCGAGCTATCAAAGTAGTTCAGAAAGTCGCACCAGTTCTCAAAGATGGCAGTTTTGTCCTCGTTCTGCGCAAGCTGGTAGTTGATGTCCTCAAAGGCGATGGACTTCGTGTAGAGGCGGCTGTTCACCTTGCAGATACCGTCACGGCACATCTCCACATAGGGGATGGTCTGCTGGGCGGACTTGCGGACTTTCTTTGCCTTCCTGTCCTTTTTCTTCTGCATGACGATCCGCTTCTTTTCCTGAGCGGAAAGGGCATCGCCGTAAACGACGCCGTTTTTGACGGTCATCTTAGGCTTTGCCTTTGCTGTGCTGTTCTTCAAGCTGCAATTCCTCCTGTTCTTTGATTTTCTGCTGAATTTCAGCGTAGAGATTGTTTGTGCGATAGGGGCGCACCTTGTCCCGGATGAACATGGACTGTACGATGTGGTACAGATACTTTTCGGCGGGCTGACCGTCCTTCTCGTAAAGCGCGAAGAAGATGAACGGGAGCATGATCACCACCATCAGCATTGCCGCCGTAGACAAGTCGAGATGCGCCTTCGCCAGAAAGAAGATCGGGACGCCGACTGCCGCAGCGATGGAAAAGCAAATAAGCTGCCGCTTGGTCAGGTTGAACATGACCTTCGTTTTGACGCGGTTAAGATCCTTCGGGACCGGAACAAATGCCATTGACTGTTTCCTCCTTTCTAAGCTGCTTTTCGTAGCGCAGCTTCATTTGCGCGGGATATTGATCCTCCTTCGGCTGACGCTTGCCCGTCCAGCGAAGCCCACCCGCTTTGCCTTGACAGATCCAGCCGGAAGCCCGAAGGCTTGCACCGTTTTCGCTTTCCAGCGTGTATGTGATGATGCGCTTATAGCCCATAGCCGCAGCAGCTCTTGCCGCCGCACCGTAGAGAAAGCTGCAAGCGTTCTTCGCCCCGTTGGTGCATAGCCTTGTGACCTCCAATGTGAAGCCGTCATCCAGATACCGGCTGACGGGACGCCCGGCGATGATTACACCGACCAGCTCACCGTCTGCTTCACAGCCAATGGAAAACTTGTGACCGGCAACCGGCTTGTGATGTCGGTGATACTTCCGGACATACTCGTTGGCGTCACGAAGAGAGATGGGTTTTAGCCGCAGCATGGTGTTTCCTCCATAGGAAGATGAGCCGTGCATTCGACCTCGTTGCCCCAAACGTCCCAGCCTTCGGGAGACTGACGGGCAAAAAGCTCCACGCGGGGAAGGTCTCCCATGAGCCGAACAATGCGCTCCCGCGCTTCATCCGGCTTTTTGGAATGCTCTTCAATATGACTGAGAATGACCTGACGCACACCGGCGTCAACACGCTTCGGGTGTCCCTTTGTAGCAAGGATGCAGATTTCGGCATTCGCCCTTGTCCAGTAGCCCATGCCGGTAAAGAGATCGTCGTTCCTTCGGTTTTGCTTCACCCATACAAAAGCCACGGTCTTATAAGAAAATCCCCATGCCGTCAGCACTTCGAGTGCTTCACAGAGGCACGGGAACGTGATCCAGAGAAACAGAGCGCAGTCCTTAGCGGCAAGCTCACCGACCGGAAGTGCCTTGATGTCTTCAATGCACATCGTCGGGTAGTGGCTTTCCGCCGACCGTCCCTGTCCCTTCTTGGAGTAAGTCCGATACGCCCAAGGGGGATCGGCGTAGATGATGCTGTACTTCTTCATGCTGCCGACCTCCTTAGTGCGCATGGAAGATGGATTTTGCGAGGCTTCCGGTCTTGAACAGCGAGAAGCACAGAATGACCGTGTACGCTGCCACAGAGAACAGAGCCGAATGAATGTTGTCTGCGATGATCATGCCGTTGATCAGCACCGCATAGATGCCGACGCAGACCATGATGAGAAAGCCCTGAAATGCCAGAGCGAACAAGCCTTTCAGATAGTTCGTGCCGATGCTGCCCCATTCGCGGTTGCTCATGGTTGCGATGGGAATAGGCGCAATGCTCACGGTGCAGTAAATCTCAATCATGCGCCCGTAGAGAATAACCGTAATGAGGATCGCCATGATTTTGAGGCACAGGCTGATCAGAAGCGTTTCTATCGACAGTCCGAGCAGTTCTCCGACACCCATGTTCTCCATGCCGGTACGCATCTGCGCAATCGTCGCGTCAATGTCAATGCTGGTGTTGCCGTGGATTACTCCTGCTGCACCGGAAACCACGTTCTGCCCGATGTCGAATACTGCCATCACGATGTCAAACGTGTGTGTCACGAGATAAATCGCCACAGCCGCCTTGAAAAACCACTTGAAGAACATCCAAGTGTCCATGTCGTGAAGGTTGTTTTTCTCGGTGATCATGGAAATCAGCTCGTAGCACAAAACAAAGGTGATGATGATACCAGCGATGGGGACTATCACGTTTTCGGATAGTCCCCGGATCATCTGGTACACGCCGCCGTTCCAGCCGGACGGGGTTTGCCCGACCTCGGCGGCAATCGTTCCTACCTTCTCGTTGACATCGGTGAACATATTGGTCAGGTTGCTCTCGATCCATCCGATTAGCATATCCTTGAGAGCCTGTTCGATCTTTTCTAAAATGCTGCCCAATATTTCACCACCCTTCGGTTAAGCTGGGCTTGCCGTGGATTAGCCGAACAAACCGGAGAGCAGGGGGATGAGGGTCGTGCCGATCAGCACCACACCGCCGCCAGCCATGAGCTGCTTGATGCCCTGAGACTTGGCGCCGGGGTTGTCGTTGCCGTAGCCTTCCATGAGGTTGACAACACCCCACACCGCAAGACCGGCACCGAGGGCGATAACGAGCGTCTGAAGAACCGTGACAGCCTGATTGATGAAAGCCATAGATTTTCCTCCTTGAATCGATGAAAGTTGAGTGTGTATTTTTGAAAATGGGCATAAAAAAAGAAGCCCCGTCGCTGTTCTGCTTTGGGATGAGCCATCAGGCTTTACCCACTGCGCAGTGCAGCGACGGGGCTTTAATCTACTTCGACCTCGCCCATATCATAGAGGTCGAATGTGTCATCGGGCTTGACTACCAGCTTGTGCTGCCGGTACTTCTCGATGTCAAAGGCGTTCCGCTTATCGTAGTCGGAGAGCTGCCGGTATTTTGGATGCTTCGTAATGTCGTATTTGTTACTGAGAAAAGGTCTCACGCCTCGAAGCTGCAAAATACACTTTGCTCCGTCCATGACGGCGATCTCATCCTGAGACATCAGTTCCTTGCCGGTCTTCTGATAGTTCAAGCCATAAGAGTTGTTGTTGGAACGGGTTTCTGAGGTGTTGTAAAGGTCGATTGTCTCCTTGCCCAGCACCTCGCTGATTTCCTTGAGCGTGGATTTCTCCTTGCCGCCGAGGAAAAGTGTGCAGTCACAGTTGCCCGTGATGGTGTCCGCCGCATCCTTGTAGATGGTCTTGAGCTGAGACTGGGACTGCAAGATGATTGACGCCGAGATTTCCCGGCTTCGTATGGTTGCGATGAGCTTATCAAACTTCGGGATTTGACCGATGTTCGCAAACTCGTCGAGCAGACAGCGCACATGGACGGGAAGCCGTCCGTTGTAAACGTCATCTGCTTTGTCGCAGAGAAGGTTGAAGAGCTGGGAATACATGATCGCCACGACGAAATTGAAGGTGTCATCGGTGTCGGAAATGATGACGAACAGCGCCGTCTTCCGGTCTCCGATGGTGTCCAGTTCCATCTCATCGTAGCTCATCAGCTCCCGCAGCTCTGCAATGTCGAAGGGCGCAAGCCTTGCACCGCAGGAAATCAAAATCGACTTCGCGGTTTTGCCAGAGACAAATTGTCAAGGACTTTTTAATCAAATTCACAAAAATCTACAAAAAAGGTGCCAGAAGCACTGTATGGCTCCTGACACCTCGTTTGATAGATTACATTTTTCCGTTCAGCAGGTCTTTGCAGAGATACGCATAGTCTGGCAGCTGGTTGATATATGGCTCCCAGCGCCGCTTGATTTCGGCCAATTCCAGCGGGTCGGCTGCTTCCAGTGCATGATCGTTGCCTGTCATATATAAAACATCCGTAGCTACATCGTCCAAACACCTGTAACAGAGATCGGCGGCAGATTCGATTCTGATACCGGTATCCACATAGACTGGATTTACGCCAATCGCCAGCCAGACATAGCCTACCTTGTCCGACCAGAGCAGTTCAAAATCAGGGCTTTGCCGCAGATGTTCCGCAAAGACCTCCTTTACTCGCTCAATTTCATGCTTCTCTTTTTCTGTGTAAAGCATTTTCGTGTCCTCCTTGACAAAAATTTTGGTGCGAACCATCATCAGTTTAGCACAAGGCGGCTTCGTTTATCAGTCTGTCACATCTGCTGAATTTCATTTTTGAGCATACGCTTGATTTTATCGCTCATGGTTTCTGTGCTGGTATTGCTGAAATGGACATGAACCTTGTAGGTTGTCTTACCGATTTTCTTTACCATCGCTGGCGTGTTTTCCGGCGCTCTGGACGCAGTAGCGGCGTCTGCCACCTGCATAGTACGGGGTTCTCTGTTCATGGCGCTCCTTTCTCCGAACGGGTCTGTGCCGCCCGGTAAAAAATCAGTCTTGCTTACTGTTTACAATGTCTTTTGCTGCCTGTCGGGTAGCACCGGCATTTTCTTCCCGGAAATTCTTCCCGTCAAAAAGAATCGGCGCACACCGTTCCAAAATACGGTCATAGATACGGGCGTGGGCCAGATCAGGCGGGTTTTTCAGCTCGGACAGTTTCATGTTTGTTGTGATAATCATGGGCCTGCGGCTGCGGTAGCGGCTGTCGATGACGAAAAACATCTGCTCCATAGCATATTCGGTACTGCGCTCTACTCCCAGATCGTCAATGATAAGCAGGTCGTACTCATCAAAGCTGGCGATAAAGTCGGCCCTGTCCTCGGAAAACATCCCCGTCAGGCGGTTCAGGATGGTGGGAAAGTTCGTCATCAGCACCGGCACATCCCGGTCAAGCAGGGCGTTGGCGATACATCCGGCGAAAAAAGATTTGCCGGTTCCCACATCCCCGAACAACAGCAGGCCGGTGTTGTTTTTATATGCCTCCTTCCAGTTCTCCACATAGGCGCGGGCCTTGTCCATCAATGGGTTTTTGCCGTTGTCGTTGGCAAAGGTGTAGTCATAGAGATAGCGGTCTTGCAAACCCTGTGCCTTTCGGCGTTTGATACGCTCCATGCGGCGCTGCCGTTCTTCAGCAGCCTTGCGCTGCTCCTCAGCCTCCCTCTGGCACTGGCAGATGCAGCGCGGCATAAAGTAGCCGGATTTCCCAAAGCATGGCACAACGGTCTGCCTCTGGCCGCCGCACTTCTTACAGTGAATGAGACCGTCTGCCGGGTCTATGTACTCGTCCCCGGCCAGTTCCACACCGGCGGCTGCCTTGTCGATCAGCGCCCGGATTTCTGCGGTAATCTCAATCATACGGTTTCATCCTCCTTTACGCTGTAATCCCGGTTGCGTGAGGGTGTGCCAGCTTTTTTAGCGTCCTCACCGGCCCAGCGCCGGATGGTCGCTGCATGGCTCTGATACCGCTTGCCGGTAGAGGCCATGTACTCGGACAGCTTTTCGATGTACTGGCCCCATACGGTGGGAAAGCTGGCCTGCAAGTCTGCCATTTCCTCGTCCGTCAGGAAAACATTCTGGTAACGGCCATAGGCGCGGGCGGAGCGTCCCTTCTCTATCTCTCTCTTTATCTCTATCTCTTTCTCTATCTCTTTCTCTATCTCTGGTGGACGAATGTCGGACAAATGTCCGCCGTTTGTCCGGGGCGCAGAAAGAGCCTTATTTTGGAGCCTCGCAGCCCGCTTTCGCTCAGCCTCGGTAGAGGACTGGCCGATTAAAAGTTCGATGTTGCTCATGTAGAATGTGCCGCTGTCCAGCACTTCCACAAGGCC
Source organism: Ruthenibacterium intestinale (assembly GCF_040096265.1). Lineage (NCBI taxonomy): Bacteria > Bacillati > Bacillota > Clostridia > Eubacteriales > Oscillospiraceae > Ruthenibacterium > Ruthenibacterium intestinale. The sequence continues at coordinate 22,484 of NZ_JBBMFA010000106.1, read as the reverse complement.
CAGCTTCAAAAAGATCTGCAAGGCTCTCTCCACAGTGCCGATCTGCTGGCGGGTGATGGTGGCGATCATCTGCGCCGTGTAAGGAATGTCCTCGTCAAGCTGAAGCCGTCCACCATGTTTCAGCGATTTCAGATACAGCTTGAGCAGAATGTTGGAATACAGCACACCATCCTGCATACTTTCCAGCAGCACGATGGAATCATCGTCAAAATAGTTTTCTTTGAGTTTCAGATAATAATATTTTCGATTGTCTGACATAGGGTTCCTCCTTGGGGTTTCTCTTGGGATTCTGTACGCATTTTAAGGCCGTTTTAGGGGGCGGAAGATAAATCTATCAGCCTGCCTTTGACACCCTCGAAAAAATCCTTGATTTACAAGGGTTTTTCAGCCCCTAAAGCGTGACATTTCTCCCGTTGTTTCCGCTTGCGCTTTGCGGCGTTGATCCGCTTCATGCGTGCGGCACATTCCGGGCAGTATTTGGCCCGGTTGGAACCGGGGGTAAACAGCGCCCCACATATGGCGCATTTCTTCGCATTCAGCCGGTGGAACAGCGCCGTTTCCAGTTCCTTATCCTGCGGCAATACCGCCGCCCGAAACCACCTGCACAACAGGGAGTAGGAAATAGACTGGACACAGACACATTCCTCCCCATCGTCCAGGGCGATACAGTTTCCGTCGATGTAGTTACAGCACTCATGCACCAGCCTCCGCACTCTGCGGTACTGGCGGTAATCCATGACGGGGATAGGTTCAGACTTATTGTTCTTCATAAATGATTTCTTTCATAAAGCCGGTAACCTCCTTGAATGAATTTATTGTTAAATATTCGTGCAAAGTATTGTTTTCTTCGTGCAAATGGCATATACTATAATTGCCAGCAGAAAGGGGTTGATCGTATGGCTGGAAATACCACAAACATCAGTATCCGCATGGACGCAGATTTGAAAGCACAGGCGGACGCACTGTTTACTGAACTTGGCATGAACCTGACTACGGCGTTTAACATCTTTGTGCGCCAGTCGCTTCGTGAAGGCGGCATTCCCTTTGAAGTAAGGCTGGAACAGCCGAACAAAGAAACGGTTGCTGCCATGCTGGAAGCGGAAAGGATTGCAAAAGACCCGTCTGTAAAGGGCTACAATGACCTTGACGAGTTGTTTGCTGACCTGAAAAGATGAAAGAAACCAAATATACCGTCAAGTACACGACCAGTTTCAAAAAGGACTACAAACGAGCCATCAAGCGTGGCTTGAAGATTGAGCTGCTGGAGCAGGTCGTAGCATTGCTGGCAATGGGCGAGCCGCTGCCGGATAAGAACCGCGACCATGACCTGTCCGGCGATTGGGCAGGCCATCGGGAATGTCATATTCTCCCGGACTGGCTGCTTGTCTATCGCATAGAGGATGATGTTCTGGTGCTGACGCTGGCCCGCACCGGCACACACAGCGACTTGTTCGGCAAATAAACAGTCTGCCGCCGTATGGGGAAACCTGTACGGCGGTTTTTCTGTATGCAAAGGTATGTCGTGAAACGCGACGCACTTGACAGGGGTACGCCAAAACGCGGTAGCCTTTACCGCTCCGGCCCACGGTCGTGAGACTTGTCCCGTTCCTGTCGGGACAGCTGCTCGGCGGTTTTGCGGAGCCGTTCCACTGCTTTCAAATCCTCCCTCATGGATTTCATGGCAAGCGTGTCCGTCTGCTTTCCGGCGGTCAGCTGGTCGATCTCCCACTGCCATGCCTTCGGGGTGATTGCCTCGCCGCTGTCTTTCAGTTCTTTCAGATACCGGGCCGCTGCGTCATACAGAATCAGTTCCCGACTGTGGCGCTGTTCAAACTGTTCCCGTTTTTCCGGCTTTACTTTGGCAAGCTGCTTGTGGATGGACTTGTACTGGTTGTACTGTTCCCACATCTCCCCGCGTTCGGTAAGAATGGCGATCCGGCGCTCGGCCTTGACGATTTTTCCCCGCAGGTCATAGTATCGGGTGTTCATATCTGCTATTTTTTCATGGAGCTGCTGCATGGACTGGATGCCGTTTGCCTGCAAAAAGCTGAACAGGGCGGCGCTCTCCTGCAAAGCTCGGATTTTGCCGGTGCGGGTGTGGGGAGCGTTCAACTGCTGCTGAGCCTCCCACAAAGCTGTCAAGCTGCTTTGCTGTGTTTGTGGTTTTTCCGTTTCGGCTTTCGACCAGCAATAAAGACGGGTAATGCGGGCTTTGATTTCTTTCAGCAGCTTGTTGTCGGCAGCGATCTGCCGGTTTACTTCGCCCTTGTCGGTGTGGATACCGCGCTTTTCCATTTGGCTGGCAGCTGGCCCCAGATGGACAGAGGGAATCTTATCAATGCCCTGCCGCTTGTAGCTACGGTGGTCTACCAGGGCGGGATGACCGGCGGCCTCCAGTGCCTGGTTGGTGCAGGCCGCCCATGCCGCCCGCCAAATCTCCACATTCCCTTTGTCGTTCCAGTCGGTGGTGTCCTCCCGGTGGTTCTTCCAGCCGCCTTTCCCGTCCGGGATACGCTGGCCGTTTTCGTCCAGGTCGTATGCCTTGCGGCACTTTGCGCCCCATGCGCCATTTTCTTTCAGGGGCCGGACGGTCAGCATGATATGGACATGAGGGTTGCCGGTTCCCTTGTCATGGATAGCAAAGTCGGCGCACATTCCTTTGTCTACAAAGTTGTCCTTCACATAGGCGCGCACAAGGGCAAGCTGTTGTTCGCCGGACAGTTCACGGGGCAGGGCTGCTTCAATCTCGCGGGCAAGCTGGCTGTCCCTTGCTTTCTCGATTTGCTCCACGCTGTTCCAGAGGATAGAACGGTCTGCAAATGACCGCGGGGCGTGGTCAGGCAGCATGATCTCCGCATGGACAATGCCGCCTTTCCGGGTGTAGTCATGGGTCATTCCATCCCATTCATTTGTCAGCTTGGTTCCGCTGCGGTAAGCAGCTGCGGCAACGGCAGAACGGCCCGCGCTGCGCTTGATGATACTAACGGGAATATGACAAAAATCTATGGGTGGCACCTCCTTTCGGTAAGGGGTATTTAGGCTCCGTGGAGCCGGACAGACGCGAAGCGGGTGTCTGGCTGCGCGGGGCGCACAAGGGGTTTGGGGAGTGTAGCGCCCCATCGCGGACGAAGTACGCAACGCCCCCGGCAGGGCGCACAGCACCGGAAACGGTGTATAAGTGCGCCCTTGTAAACAAGGGACTTACGGCGTGTTCCCGGATTTTGGCAGGTTTGCAGTCAATTCCACAGCCCCCGGAAGATGGGACAGGGCAATCAGAAATGCTTTGACCTCTGCGCCGGAAAGGTTGGGAGCCAGCGGAAAAATACCCTCCAAAATGGCTCCGCGCTCAATCAGGCGGCGGGTGCGGGCCTTGCGTTCCTCGTTGCGCTGCTTGTTCTCCAAAATCTTCTTTCGGTTTTCAAGCTGCCGAATCTCCTTCAGGACTTTCTCCCGTTCTTCTTTTTGGGGGTGGGCTGTAATTTTTTCGTTCATGTCAGGCACCTCTTTTCTTTGAAAATACTCATAGATTGACCGTCCATTTCTGTCGAGCAAAGTACCGGCGCAGCCTCCGCAGTGCAGCGTGGATGGATTTTCCCGCCTGTGCTGGCGTGATACCCTCCATTGCGGCAATATCTTTCACTTTCATACCCAGCATATAGCGGGCATGGACACGGCGAGCCTGCATAGGCGGCAGGGAAGAAATGGCTTCGTACAATCGCCGTATCAGTTCTTCGTATTCGGCTAATTCTTCTTTTTCTATCAGGTAGTCCTCCGGCGATGGCTGCGCCCAGCCGATGGCAGCATTTTCGATTCCATCGTTACAATCAAGGGAATAAAACGCCTTATACCGGAACATCTTGCGATCTCTGGCGGCCTCGGCTCTCTTGTCCAGAAGAAACGCTTCGACGATCTCATCGGACACCTCCACAAAAATGTCCTCTTTGAAAAATGGATAATATTGTTTGAGATTGATGGTCTGCATAGGCACGCCCTCACTCTGTTTGAAAAAGGTCATCATAGCAGCGGCGCATATTCCGCAGCCCCCGGTGGATGGCAACGCTGACCTTACTGCTATGGATACCCTCTCTCTGGGCGATTTCCGGCTGCTTGATACCGGCGATGTAGTAGGCGTGAACACGGCGGGCCTGTGTCGGAGTGGCATGAGCCAGAGCCACCGGCAGAGCTGCAATCAGGTATAGGCGGGTGGTCATTTCTTCTCGTTCCAGCAAAATATCTTCCGGCGATCTGCTGTGTTCCAGTGCGTAATTTTCCAGCCAGCTGTATGCGTCCAGAGAGTAGTAGGCGCGGTGGTAGACTTTCCGACGCTCATAGTTCTCCATCTCCCGCTTGGCCTGATACATCGCTGCCCACACCTCGTCCGTAACATCCACAAACTCGTCATGCCGGTAGTGGGGATACATCCACCGCAGATTGATTGTTTTCATAGGCTTACCTCCTGAAAATCGGAGAGGCGGGCAGCTCGTCCGCTGTCCGCCCCTCGCTGAGATAAGGGAAATGATCCCTTTCACTTGGTAGCCAGAAAACAGGTCATTCGTTAAGCCTGTTCTCAAAGAAATTTATAAATTTTTTCCTGACCGCCTCCACACTTTGATAAACAGCCACTTTGGAGCAGCCGCACAGCACACCGATCTCTGCAAGGCTTAGTCCGTCAAGCGCATAGAGCAGGAACCGGCGGCGCTGGGCCTCGGTACAGGTGTCCAGAACAGCTATCAGCTCATGCAGCGTTTCCATGCGGCAAAGGTATTCCTCCGGCGTTTCGCCGTAGACCCCTACACCCTCGGTGGTAATGATGTACTCGTCAAACTCCCGGCCATCCCAATGCCGCCGCTGTTCATGGAACAGGTTCTCCGTTTTATGATCGGCCCGGTCAAGAAATTCATAGACTTCCAGCGTAACCTCCACGGCTACAGCTTGTCCGTTATAATTGATGGTAACTTCCATCTGCCTTTCCTCCATTCAGATTTTTTTAGTAAATCTGAATGAGGCGGCGGGGCGCGGCTCCGGGGATAAAGTTCGGGCCATGCTGACCCGATGTTCCGGCTCCATATGGACAAAAAAGCGCCCGGACGGCATAAAGCCATACGAGCGCAATGGAATCTATTTTGCTGTTTTGTTACATGGTATAGTGCATACTTCTGACCGCATTGCTCCGCTGCTGGGAACAGGCTTTTTTTAGCTGGTGCAGGTCATGGGGACTGTGAAAAAAGGCAAAAATAGACACGGCGGCAATCCTCCTATGTGCCGCCGTGGATTTACACGGTGTTAGGTCGTCGTTGGTTTAGCGTAGACGAAAAGAAACGGCGGCTCTGAAATCAAAGCCGCCGTTTCAAATGGGCGTGTCAAATTGTCTGCGCTACGACGGCTTTTTTTCTTTTGCCGTCGTCCGGCAGAGTATTAGAAATATTGTGTTTGTTTTATTTTCTTGTCCATCCCTTTCAAAATGAGCGATGATAAAGTATCACTCACCTGAATAATGGCTCAATCACAAGGTCTTTGCCGAAAGCCAGCGTATAGCATATTTCCAGCTACTTCTTTAGCTCACAATATAACTGTATGAGTGCCTGAGCCTTTGCCAGAAACTTCTCTGTCAAATACAGCTCTCAAATGTATGCGTGTGCGCCTTGCCGAAATACCCACATGTGCTCCGCATGACAAAATTGGGAAGCCAGAATCAGAATAGGCGTTGCCTTGGATTTTCGGATGGTAACTGAAAGCTGGTGAGAGTCCTGCTTTCCGATATGTACTATGATGCTACATACTTTAATTGATTTACGCGCTGTTACTATTTTTGCAACACTAAATATACCTGACCCGCAAAGTAGATTATCAATTGATTTTCATCAACATCAACACAAAACTCCGCACTGATGTCATCCTGTGTTACACAGATAGTATCTGTGTAACTGAAATGATAAGAAGCATTACCATGATATAAACCTGCTTCAGGAATGTCTTTGTACAGTATTAGAGTGTCACTGTCTTGAACTGTAATTACATTTTCTGAATTGCTGTTTTTCCATGTGCCGATAATATTTTTTTCGTTTTGAGAAAGTTTAATTTTCTTGGCGCATACTACAACCAGAACAATCAAAATAACAGCCAAAAATAATATCATAAATACTTTCAACTTGCCATGAGTAATATGTTTTTTGTTCATTTCATTTCTTTCCTTTCATTTTACGAGATGTGCCTAATTCCCGATTGTCTTGAACTACATGCTCCCAGTTTTCAATTCTTTCACAATTTCAACCTTTTCAATACTTCGCAAAGAAAACAGCATTGCCGTTACTACTACAAGTGCAACCATAATAACAGCGATTCCGTATGCTCCCCAATTGATATAAAACACAAATGGGGTCATTCCTTTCGAAATCATGGAATACATGACATAATGAATGATTAAGCTGATCGGTATTGCAAATATCAGCGACTTCATGCCATATAATACAGATTCCAAAAGTAACATTTTCTTTAAACCACCAGATGTCATGCCAACAGATCGCAATACTGCAAACTCACTTCTACGGACATCTATGGTATTTGAAATCGTATTGCATACATTTAGTCCAATAATCATTGTCATTAAGACCGTGAAGATGCAAACCATCATTTTGAGAAGCATATATGTCTGGCGGGAATTTTCCGTTGTACTTGCCACATCAACCACTTGAAAAAATCCCGTATCCGCTAAACACTCCGCAACTTCTTCGTGCTGTGCGGTGTTAATGGTAAGTTCAATAGCGGTATCATCATTCAGCAGCCACTGAAAAAAAGACATTGGAACAATCAAGACAGCTCTATCTTGAACAAATTGTGATTGAATACTCGCATTATTTCCATTCACAATATCTTGAACAATGACCGTTTTATTTGTATCGTCGCCGTATTCCAGTTCGATTTTACACCCATTTTCAAGCACAAACGGAGAACCAACTACAACACGATTTGGAGACGTACCATAATTCCCAGTTGCATGATTGAATAGTATTCCGTGATTTGGCTTGCCATCATATCCTGTATAATTCAAATCATTTTCTTTACAAATAGCGCGAAAATGTTCTTCATCAATACCCACAACATATAATTCTGCAAAGTTGCCATTTATAAAGTATCCCGCCATATCTGAATTGATATTTTCTTCCTCAAATGCAGCTGTCATGTATCGGGAAATACGATAGGATATGTCTGCTGAAATACCCTCATCAGAAATTGCTTTCGCAGCAGTTGCTAAATCTTTATACGGAACAGCAGCTTGAACATCTGTATAACTTGAACCATCTTCTTTCATATCCATAGATGTTTGAAAAAGCATAAAATCCGAAAAACTATACAAGGATAACCCAAGAACCACAGCTAAAAAAATAGAAAGCGTTATCGCACGAAAGCGTTTCGGATTCCGATGGATATTTTTTGAAGCCAACGATCCGTAGATTCCAAAAAATATTGACATTAGTTTTCCATGCGTTATCCATTTTTGCTTTACTTGATAAATGTTGGTTTGCTTCAATGTATCGATTACTGTAACTTTTGAAGCGATTTTTCCCGGAGTTTTACAAGCAAAAAACAAAGAACCAATACCTGAAATTGCTCCCAGGAGAAAAGGGAGCCAATAAATATATGTTTTTAGCTCAATCATTCCAAAAGTAAAAGTGTCTTTAAAGGAAATCCGTATCATTGCCAGAACAACAACCGTTAAACCCAAACCAAATAACAGGCCCAATGGAATACCAATTATGCCAAGTAGAAAGGCTTCCATGGTAACGCTGGCTTTCTTCTGTTTACTTGTTGCACCGATACTCGCAAGCATACCAAGCTGCTTAATGCGTTCCTGCAGAGAAATCGAAAGGACATTGCTAATCATGGCAGAGCAAGCAGCCATTAGCAATAAAATAACTACAGCAACAGCCGCAATCATCTTTACAGCTCCCTTACCCGCAGTCACACCATGATAAATGAGCAAATCAGAATGGAATGCTGACACAATACCACCAACTGCTTTTGCATTTTCTTCCGCTTCGGCGTATATAGACTTAGAAATATCCTTGCACTTTACAAATGCCGATAAATTAGTTTCATTATTGCTAATTCCGATATAAGCGTTAAAGTCACTGGCTACTTTAGACCCATTCATTTCAGATACAATACCAACAATGGTATATGTCCGCTCCGCAGTATCTGGGTGAAAACTTTCCCTATCACCCAGATAATTTACTAATCCATATAACTCTGTGTCGATTTCGTCCCACACTCGCGTACCAAGTAAAAGTTGTATCGTATCCCCAACAGAGAATGTAAGCCCATTATCGTCAATAAAATCTTGCGTTAAGACAATTTCATTTTCATTGAACGGGTAACGGCCTTCCAGTAAATATTGTTCCAGATAAAAATTTTCGACAAATGCATCGTTGATTTCTGCAATGGCAAGCAAATTTTTATTAGATGGTTCTCCGTAAAAACTACTTCCAGCGAAACGTAGCAACGACACATTCTCTATATTCTTTCCTTGCATAAGAGTTTCCGCTTGCTGCTGCGAGGTGAGTTCAATACGATACGCATAATCTCCACCGTATACGGCTTCTTTCTCTTGCAAAAAGCGAAGCATGGACCAGCCGCCACACAAGACAGCAGTCATCATACCTACCGAAAGAATGATCGTGAAAATCGTAAGAAATGCACGCTTTTTGTTTTGTTGCAGTGTCCTTAATGTAAGGGTAAATATTGTTTCCATCAGCGAATCACCTCATCCCTGACAAGCTGACCATCCTGTATTTCCAAAATCCGATCTGCTTGTAAAGCGATTTCCCGGTCATGGGTAATCAGGACAATCGTTTGATGATAGGATTTATTAGAAGCTTTCAAAAGTTGCATGATTTCTTGTGTGTTTTGTGTATCCAGGTTTCCCGTAGGTTCATCAGCTAAGAGAATTGCAGGAGCGTTAATAAGCGCACGACCAATGGACACACGTTGTTGCTGCCCACCTGAAAGCTGACTTGGCAAATGCTTTCTACGCTTTGTTAAGCCAAGTACCTCTAACAATTCTGCTAAACGCTTCTTATTTATTTTTCGCCCATCCAGCCTAATAGGCAGGGTAATATTTTCCTCTACATTCAAGACCGGAATCAAGTTATAGAACTGGTAAATCAGTCCTACTTGGCGTCTGCGAAACACGGCAAGTTGATCTTCCGTTTGTTCATACACACTCTGACCATCTACAATTACTTCGCCTGATGTGGGACGATCAATACCGCCGAGAATATGGAGCAAAGTGGATTTACCAGAGCCAGATGCGCCAATTATTGCAACAAATTCTCCTTTTTGCACTGAAAATGAAATATCGGTCAAGGCATTCACTGTGGTTTCACCTGTGTGGTATGTTTTGCAAACATTTTCAACTCTTAATATTTCCATTGTTGTTTCCTCCTGCTGAAAGTAATTCCGTACAATGATGAAATCATAGCAAATTTAAATAACTCTATTATTACGCTTTCATTACAAAAATGTCACTTTGCAAAAAAGGGATTGCATTATGCAACCCCTCTGTCAAAGAAAATTGTAAATTTTGCCCCACATGGCATTATGTTTTCAGCGATAATCCTTCCGTTCTGCTGCGTGATAATCGCTTTTGCTAAGGCCAAGCCAATCCCCGCCCCGTTTTTGCCGGAGTTCTTACCTCGATAGAAACGCTCAAATAAGTGTGGAATATCTTCCTCCGCTATGCCTGTTCCGCTATCGATAACACACAATTTCACATACATGGCATTTTCTTCAGCGCTGATTTTTACTTGTCCTCCATCGGAAGTAGATTCAATACAATTTTTTACAACATTAGACAAAGCTTCTGCAAGCCACTTGATATCCCCGTATAGTTGAATTTCCTCTATATCTGAAATATCCATTTTAATATTTTTAATATCCAGCATGATATCAAATGGCGCTGTTGCCTGCTGGACTAATTTTTCCACAGGAAAGGACTTATTTTCGAATTTGATTGTCCCTGCATCAAGACGCGACAGCTTTAATAAAACGTCAATCAGCCATTCCATACGTGACAACAGTAATAACTGTTCATGCAATAGTGAAGATTGCTGTTCGAAATCAATACCTTCTTGTGAAAGCGCAGCATTCAATATTTCAAGAGAAGTCAGCGGTGTCTTTAATTGGTGGGAAATATCCGCCAAAGAATCCGCTAAATATTTTTTGTCTTTTTGCAGCTGTCCCGATTGCGCTAAAAGCCGTAATGTCATTTTTGAAATCTCATTTTCCAGAACAGCTAACTCTCCCTCACCATAATCGTCAAAACGAATACTTTCTTCACCATGTAATAGTCTATCAATATCCTGACTTAAAGAAGAAATCTTCATATAGCGGCGATATGTGAATATAAGGGAAATAGCGGTGATGGCGCAGCCAGTTAAAAATGTAACCCAATAGAACTTCATGCAAAAGAAATAGCTTAAAACACTCCCAATCACCGTCACACCAATACAGAGCATTATTTGCAATCGAACTTCCTTGTTTCGTAAAAAATCCATGTTATTCACCAGCCTTATACCCAAGCCCGCGAACAGTCAAAAGAATTTCCGGCTCTTGTGGATTTGTTTCAATTTTATCTCGCAATCTTTTCATATAGACAGTCAATGTGTTGTCACTAATAAAATCACCTGTAACATCCCAAATCATTTCAAGTAGTTTTTTCCTTGAAAATACAACACCCGGATTCTGCAAAAACACCAACAGCAAACGGTATTCTAATGCCGAAAGGAATAGCTCTGTATTTCCTTTTCGGACAACCGCCTTTTGAACATCAACTGTAATATCTTTACAAGACAGAAATTCACTTTTTCCATTTTTTCTGCGCAACACAATGTTGATTCTTGCCAATAATTCTCTTGGGCGGAACGGCTTGCAAATATAATCATCTGCACCCAATTCCAGACCGCTAACAACACTAAATTCATCATCATCTGCGGTCAGAAAGATAATGGGAATGTCTTTTTGGCTCTTAATTGCTGAGCAAGTGCTAAAACCATTTCCATCATTCAACGAAATATCTAAAAGGATAATGTCGTATTGTTCCTGATCTATTTTCTGTAAAGCAGTTTGTTGTCCATTTGCACTGTCAACCAGATAGCCTTCATTTTTCATAAATAAAGTAAGGGAGGACACTATATTGGGGTCGTCTTCAACCAGCAGTATTTTTTTCATGCTTATCTCCCTTTCTTCTTTTTGTCCGACCATCAATCGGCTTTTCCGCAGTTTTCGGAATCAGCCAAATCGTCGCCATTTTTACAGCACCGGGGATGCGACCCGCAGTGCAGTAATAGTTTATCCATCGTGCGGTCACGCCCCATTTTTCGGCGGCCTCTTTTAGTGTCATATAATCCATTCTGCACCTCCACAGAGTACATTATAGTTCTCTTTCTCGAACAATGCAACAAATAGAATATGAATTATAAACTTCAACTAACCTTCATATAGCAACATTCCACAGGCAAAGTATGAATTATACAATGTAACCGGGTGATGTTATATGGCGAAAGTTGAAGATTGTCCCGGTTTTGAAACCTTCGGTGCGGATGTCAAAGCCGCACGAGAGGCAAAGCGTCTGGCACGAAAAACATTGGCAGAAATGGTTGGGATTGAATGGCGGTATCTTGCCAACATTGAGAATCAAGGTGCGATTCCGAGCCTGCCTGTGATGATCCAGTTGATTAAGGTCTGCGGACTTCCCGTAGAGCGATATTTTAACCCGGAGATCATGCGGGAAGAAAGCGCACAGCGGCAGCGGGTCAGCCATAAGCTGAAGCTTTGCCCTGAAGAATACCTGCCGATTATCGAAGGTGCCATAGACGGGGCGCTCAAAATGGAACAGACTGCGAAGCAGAAGGAGGACGCATAATCGCGGCCTCCTTCTGGCGTTTCTGTATCATGTTTCCCTGCACTTTTCCAAAAGTTCCCGGCACCTCTGCTGGATTTCTCCGGTTTCTGTCACAGTCAGGTCACGGTCATTTCCAGTAATCTTATCTTCCAGAAAGTTGGCGTATGTACCCAACAAAGCGTTCCGTAAATCCTCCGGGGTTTTCTGTATTTCGGCGCTGTACCAGTCATTCCGGTGAGGTTCCCATGCCATCAATGTATAACCGTGGCTGGTCTGCACCACCTCATACAGAGAATCATCATCCAGATATGCCTGAAACACTTCCAGAACCTTTTCAAAGGTCAGCATTTCCCACACCTCCCATTCAGCTGCAAATCAGTTCCCTGATTAAAATTTCCTCAATCTGTGCCGTTAATGTGTTCATCAGCCCCACCCAACGCATAGGGTCACAGGCTTTTAGTTCCTCAGTGACACCCGCAGCCTCCATCATGTGAGGTAACATGGTGTCCATACGCTCCTGCGTTGTCCGGTCAATCTCTATCAGGTGCGGATACAGCTTCTCGCTCATCAGTAGTTGGTTGTAGAGAATGGGGCGATGTTCCTTCAGGTAGGATTTTCGCATCCTGCCGTACTTGCCAATAGAAGTTTCCGGCGGTTCAGAAAGTTTTAGGTTGGGTATATCATAATCTCCACAACGAATGTAAGTCAACTTACTCATATTCATTCTCCTTTGCTTCGTGATGATTAGACTGCTGCGCTGGCTGCTATGCTGCCTTTGCGCGGTTCTTCTTTTGGTAGCTGACCGATAGTAGAAAAAACACCTTTATTCATATCCTCAGCCCGGATCAGGGCTTTCTTAGCGTCCATTTCCGCTTTTTTCTTCGCCTTGATTTTGTCCTCATACTGTTTCTGTGCGCCGCTGGCTTTCCGCTTCAAATAATTCTGATGAAGCCTGTCCTTGCGTTCTTCTTTTTTCTGCAGTTCTTCCTGTTCCTCCGGGGTTAAAGGAACCGGCTGTAAGGATGGTGGGATATAGCGCCCTAAAAAATTGAAGTAGATTTCAATTTCCTGCGTGGTGTCCTGGCTGCCTTTTCGGGCGCGTTCGTGGACAAGGATTTTCTCTACAAACTCGTTGAGCATGGTGTTTGTCAGAGTGTCAAAATTCTCATACTTATCAATTAGGGCTATAAATTTCTCTGCGGATTTCTGGCTCTGCTCATAGCCGGTAACAGCCTTTTCCAGCTCTGCAATTTCAATCTCAAGTGCATCCTGCTCTTTGGCATACTGTGCATCAAGCGCCCTATATCGTGCATCCGGCAGCTTGCCGAGGGCGTTGTCCTCATAGATTTTGCAAATCAGTTTTTCCAGTTCTCCGGCTCTCTTTTGGGCAGCAGCCAGACGCCTGCGCTTTTTCGATATATCGGCACTCTGTTGAGCAATCTGCGTTTCCTGAACGGTGTGAATAAATTCCGTCCGGTCATTTCTGGAATATTCAGCGATAGCCCGGAGCGTGTCAGAAACCAATGTCAGAACAGCACTCTCATTGATACGGTGTTGTGTAGGGCATAGTGTCCCACACGGAACTTTGGTATAATTGGAACAGGTATATTGAGAAATCCGCTTGCCATTGTTGGTGCGGTGGACATACATCTTGCCGCCGCAATCGGCACAATAGAGCAAGCCTGTGAGGGGAGCCGCTTCGCCCCAGCCGTTTGGATAACGCCGTACATTGCTGCGGATTTTCTGCGCCAAATCAAAGGTCTGCTGGTCGATAATGGCTTCATGGGTATTCTCAAAGATCGTCCACTCGTCCTCAGAAACATAGTGGCTTTTCTTGTCCTTAAAGTGCTTGCGGGTCTTGAAATTGATGGTGTGCCCTAAATACTCTCGCTTTTTCAAGATGTTCACAATGGTAGATGATCCCCATCCATAGGGGTCTTTGACCGGCTTTGAACGGTTCACACCTTCGTTGAAGCGGGCAAGGTGTACGACAGGAATTTCAATCCGGTCTGCGGATAATTTGCAGGCGATCTGATAAGGCCCATATCCCTCCAGCGTGAGGGAGAAGATACGGCGTACCACTTCGGCGGCTTCCTCATCTACCAGCCAATGCTCCCGTTTTTCGTCCCATAAGTAGCCGTAAATCACAGTGCCGGTCAGGTGCTTGCCACTCATGCCTTTTGACTTAAACACAGAGCGGATTTTCCGGCTGGTATCACGGGCGTAAAATTCATTCATAATGTTGCGGAACGGGGTAAAATCGTCATCACCTTTCAGACTGTCCACACCGTCGTTGATGGCAATCAGACGAACGCCTCGCTGCCGCAAAACCTCCATAACTTGACCGACCTTCAGATAGTCGCGTCCTAACCGGCTCATGTCCTTGATGACGATTGCCTCTACACGCCCTGCCTCCACTTCCTCCATCATCGCCAAAAATCCGGGGCGGTCAAAACGAGTGCCTGAGATACCATCATCGGTAAAGTGCGTAGGGTTGGGCAGCCCATTCCGGCGGGCAAAATCCTCTAACATCTGTTTTTGGTTGGATATGGAATTGCTCTCGCCCTGTAACTCATCGTCCCGGCTCAGGCGCTCGTACAGTGGGGTGATTTTTTCGTTTCTCATAGCTGTACCTCCTGAAACAAAAATGCTCTAAGTGATTGCTTTACTAACCATGACAAAATCATGATTAAGAAGTCACTTAGAGCATATATCACCAGCCGCCAGCTTGTACTTGCGGTATTGCTTGACCGCAAAGTGGTCAGGGTCGCGGGCTTCCAGCTCGTCGAACATGACATCCACAGGGTTCTTGAAGGTCTCATCGTCCTCTCTGGCTTCCGAGGCATTGATCATTTCGAGCAGGGTAGTAAAGTTTTTCTCGTGGTCGGGTGCCTCGTACCAGATGTAACCAATGAGGGCTGTATAGTACAGCTTCTCCGCCTTCACCCAAAAATCTTCGCCGGACTTATCGCCATCTCCCTTCGTGTTGACGATGATCGTATTGACCAGCTTGAGGATGTCCTTCTCGCTGCGGATGTAGCTGAACGGGTTGTAGTGCATGGATTTCCGGAAATTGATGGTGTTCAGCGACTTGATGACATAGCCGCCCTTTTCAAGCATTTTGCCGCACTCCACCAGCACCGTACCCTTTGGGTCGGTGACAACGTAGCTGCTGTGCATCTGCATCAGATTTGGCTTCACGAAAAAGCGCGTCTTGCCTGAGCCGGATCCTCCGATGACGAGGATGTTCTTGTTGCGGGCATATTTCGGCTGCTTGGGACGGCTGTTCATGGTCAGAAACTCCGTCTGCGTCAGGATGACGTTGTTAGAGAACTCCGGATCCGTGTACGGCTTGATGTCCTCCGGCTTGCCCCATGAAGCGTTTTGTCAAGTGCTTTTTTGAGTTATTGACGCAAATTATCGTGAAAGTGCGAAAGTGCAAAGTGCAAAGGGTCTGCGTTTTGCACTTTCAGCTTGCGGGTTCGGGTGGCTGCTTCTTCTTGATGAAGTTGTACCATTGACCGCCGACACGCCTTGCGCCTAAAATGCCGCCCATGTTGCGCTTGGCGGTCTGTACCGTCCTCTCGGATATTCCGGCTTCGGCTGCGGCTTTTACAATCTCCTCGCTGGCAAGCTCTTTCCCGTCTGCAAGCAGGTCAAGTATCAGCCTTTCGGCTTGCTCGGTTTTGGTGGCGTTGTTGCCGCCCGCGCCGGACAGCAGTTCGTCGGCGGTGATGTCGTATTCGCCTATCCACGAAAAGCCCGTTTCCGGGTCAAGGCAAAAGGCTACGGGCTTTCCCTCCGGCGCAAGGGAAGATTTGTCGTGAATGATAACGCGCACATTCGGCTCACGCTTTACGCGCCCAATAAGAAGCACGCTCCGGGCGGCTGCGCGGAAGTCAATAGAACCTAAACCCCGGTATGCGCTCTGTCCTCCGGCGGCTTTGTTCAGGTGTCCGATAAGGATAACGGCGCACCCGGTACGCTCCGCAACTTCGGCAAGGCGGCGAAAAATGGGGCGTACCTCGTTTGCCTTGTTCATATCGGCTTTGTCGCCCATATACGCCTGTATGGGGTCAAGGATAATCAGACGCGCCCCGTTCTGTACGATTGCTTTCTCTATGCGCTCGTCGGACAGGGTAAGCTCCCGCTTGGCTTCATCAATCACAAGTACACGGTCAAGGTCGGCTTCTGCTTCCATCAAGCGGGGCTTGACGGTATCGCCCAGCCCGTCCTCGGCGGTCTGGTAAATCACTTGGAATGGCGGCAAGGGCTTCATTCCCGGCAGCGTTCCCCCTGTGGTGCAGGCGGCGGCAAGGCGTAGGGCAAAGGTGGTCTTGCCCTCGCCGGGATTGCCTTGCACAATGGTTACTTTCCCAAAGGGGATATACGGCTCCCATAGCCATTCAACGGTCTGTGTGTCCACCTCGCTCATACGGATAATCTCAACGGTTTCTTCCTGCGGCGGCTCTTTCAAGCCGTAAATCGCTTCCCGGATATACTTCCCGTCCGCGATTTCTCCCCGGCGCGTCTGCACCTCGTTCCAATCTTTGAAAAGGGGAATAAGACGGTGGACGGTCAAGCCCTCCGGCATAAGCTCCACAAGGCGGCTGCAAGCGTCGTTTCCGGCTTGGTCGCTGTCAAGGCAGAGGTAAACGGTCTTGATGTTCGGACGGTCAGAGAGGAAACGCAGCAGGGCTTTTTCTCCCACGCCGCCCAGTGCAAGGTAGCTTTGTTTCTGCCATTCCTTTTTGAACAGGCAGAGGAAAGATAAAAGGTCAATCGGTGCTTCAAAGACAAACAGCCTTTCGCCCTCGCCCCGGTAGCAGAAGTTAAAGGCTTTGTCGCTGCCTTTCACATCAAGCCGGAAGCTCCCGGCTGTGCCGCGCTGGTGGGCGTATCTCGGTATGCCGCTTTCATCTCTGCCGACGAATACGGCGTTGTGATGGGCGGCTTCCTCGTAAATATCGCCGCTGGAAATGAAAAAGCCCGTCACATCTTCATCAATGCGGCGGGCTTCGGTAAGATACCTTTTCACTTGTTCGGCGGTGGGGCTGCGGGGCGGCAATCGGAAGTCGGAGAGGGGCGCGGGGCTGTCCGGCGGTGGGGCTGCGCCTTTCTCTCCTGTGAGAAGTTCAACGGCTTCGGTAAAGCTCTTTCCGAAAAACTCCATGAGGAAGTCAACGGGGCCGCCGCCCTTGCTCTGGCTGTGCCTGTACCATTTGTTTCCCCGGACAGTCAAGCTGTCGTGCCGTTTCCAGCGGTACTCGTTCCCGGCGCGGGTAAGCTGCTCGCCCTGTGATTGCAGGAAAGAAACAAGGTCGGCTTGGTTGGCGTGGTCTATCTGTTCTTGGGTGTAATACATGGCTGATACCTCTCTTTCTGTGGTTGAATTGTTCATAGTTTTGATGTAGAATGAAACCGAAAAATCGGAAGTTAGTGAGGTGCTGGATTGTGAATGAAAGAGAAAAAAATATTCACTTATGGTTTGAAATGTGGCTTACAAAACAGGATTTAGGTATTGATAATATTTTTGCAGAAGATGTAATTTATACTGAAAGTTGGGGTCCAAAATATAATAACCGTCAAATCGTAAAACACTGGTTTCAGGAATGGAATACTCGTGGCAAAGTCGTTGCTTGGGAAATCAAACAATTTTTCCACAAAGGAAATCAGACGATTGTGGAGTGGTATTTCAAAAATGAAATGAACAATGGGAGCATAGAGGAATTTGATGGAATTTCCCTGGTTGAATGGACAAAGGATAATAAAATAAAATCATTGAAAGAGTTTGGCTGCAATTTGAATAATTATAATCCTTATGAGCATAGTGACCTGCCCGAATTTAGGGACGAAAGAGCAAGTTGGTTTTAATATTAGGAATCAATAGCGTCCATTTTATCGGAAAACATTTAGGACGGACAGGCAAAACCGCTTGCCCGTCCTTTCCTTTATCGCTCCTGTTCATGCCGCTTGGCGCGGTTCTGTGTCTGTTCCGGCTGGTCGGCGCGGAGTGCAATATCCACGCATTTGCGGATTTTTTGAAGCTCGGCAACTTCGGCGCGGGCAGCTTTCAGTTTGGTGTAGTCGGTATCTCTCTGCCCTTTGAGGTCGGCGTATTCCTGTTTCCATTTGGAGATAGGCAGCGTCTTTGTATCTGTCAGATTTGCATGGAGATAGCGGCTTGCTGCGTTCCATAAGGTCAGCTCGGCGCGGTGGGCTTCCTCATACTTATCCCGTTTGTTCGTCCAGCCGTTTTTCAGCTTTTTCAGTTCGGCATGAATGGGCTTGTACTGCAAATAATTCTCTCCGTTCTCTATCAGCTTTTGCAGCTCTTTCATGCGCTGCTCGGCGGCTTTCATTCCCTCCCGGATAGAAAAGGCTTCATCACTGACAGAGGAAAGGGAAGCGTCCAGCTCGTCAAGATTAGAGATGCCATGCTCGGAGAGATAGTTGACCGCTGCCGCTATGGTTTTCAGTTCATCGGCTGTGTGCTGTTGTTGCCAACGCTGCGAATACTTCCGGCTCTTTTCTCTCTGAACGCTCAAATACTTCATCAACAGATTTGCAAGGTTGGGAGATTGCGGCGGCTGCTTCGGGGCGGTTTCCCACACTTTGAACAGGTCGGCAATCCATTCTTTGAGCTTGCTAACCTGCGCCCGGATTTCCCGGATAAGGCGGTTTGTCTTTTGAATACTGCGGTTCAGTGCGCCTTTCTCGGTGGCGATACCTTTCTTCTCCATCTGGCAAGCCGCCACGCCCATGTGGACGGTGGGTATCTCGTCAATGCCGCGCTCGGCGTTGCTGCGGTGGTCAATACGCTCCGGGCTTCCGTTCCTCTCCAAAAAGTCGTTGGTAAAGTCAGCCCATGCCTTGCGCCACAAGAGGGTGTTGTCCTTGTCGTTCCAGCCTGTAAGGTCAACCTTGTGGGTTTTGTATCTGCCACTTGGCAAGCGGATACGCTCGCCATTTTCGTCAAGGTCATATTCCTTTTTGGACTTCGCCGCCCATGCGCCGCGCTCGTCAAGTGGTCGCATGGTCAGCATGATATGACAATGGGGATTGCCTTTGTCGGTGTCGTGAATGGCATAATCAACGCACATTCCTCTGGAAACAAATTGAGAGGAACAGTATTCCCGGACAAGCCGGATCTGTTCCTCTCTGGATAATTCTATGGGGAGCGCTGCGTCAATCTCACGCGCAAGCTGGGCGTTCCCGGCTTTCTCGTAAAGCTCCACGCTGTTCCACAAGGTTGAACGGTCAGAGAATGAGGGTGGCGCGTGGGGCGGCAGCATGATCTCTGTATGGACAACGCCGCCTTTGCGGGTGTAGTCATGGGTCATTCCGTCCCATTCGTTTGTCAGCTTTTCGCCGCTTCGGTAGGCGGCTGCGGCAACGGCTGATTTGCCTTTTCCTCGGCTCACAATGCCGATGTTCCAATGGTAAATGGCTATGGGTATCACCTCCCGGATAGGATAATAAAACCCGCAAAAATGGTACAGACGCCAACGGCGGGTGTACTGTTTTTGTGGGTGTGCAGGGATAGCCGCAAAGCGGCGCAAGGGGTGCAGCCCCTTGTTGCGGCAAAGCCGCCATATCGGAGCGCGGGGAAATCTCCCTGTGCGGAGACAAGCCCTCGGCAGAGCGCACACGCCCGTAAGGGTGTATAAGTGCGCCCTTAGTTCCTAAGGGATTTTCAGCTTGTCGCTCCCTCGGCTCGTTTTTTCAGATATTCCCGCGCTGGTTCACTCGTCAAGGCAAGCCGGAGAAGTGCTGTGGCTTCCTCGTCGGTCATGTTCTTTGCTTCCGGCACAACGCTTTCAAAGACCGCGCCCCGGACAATAAGGCGGTGGCTGCGCGTTCTGCGTTCCTCTTTGGATAGCTTCTGACGCAACATTTTTTCCCGGTTCTCAAACTGCTGGATTTTCTTCTTTCCGTCCTCAATCTCGGCTTGCAATTCCTCGCGGGTTTTCTCTCTCGGTTTCATCATGGGTGGTCGCTCCTTTCTGTCCGTAGACATAGAAAAAGGACAGTCGATTTGCTCGGCTGTCCTGATGGTAGTATTAAATTTTCATGGGGTTATCCGTTGAAAGAACTTAGGTCAAGCGCACCATTATTTATCAGCTCTTGGATAATGGTAGCCAAATCGTTTTTCACACTTTCGCTTTCAGTTTTTGCACCCGCATTTTCAACATATACGGTGCTATCTCCCAACTTAAAGGTCGCATAGTAAATTACATTCTGTTCTCCCACGCTGTTCCGGTCTGTTACAAAATATCCTGCCGTCACGCTTGTGCCATTTACTTCGCTACTTTCTTCACTTCCTACAATCTTCGTATCAAGTAGTGCTATATCCGTTGTAGATATTACCACTTTGGCATTTTCGATTTTTCCCTCAAAACCAATCAATTCTTTGTTGCTGTCGGAAACAGTATCATCAACACGAAAAACTGCATGAGCTGTAACGGTCAAGTTTGGAAAAAGAGATGCAGCTTCCGTTTCCGTAAGTTGCCTTGTTGTTATAGTCCCGTCAATGTCAATGCTTGAGCCAGCAGTTTCCGATTTTACAAAGATGATTTCATTTCCGTTGTCCAAAGTGGCAATGTCAGTTTTGTTCCCGAACAATCCATTTTGAAATACGCCTACGCCTAAAACAGCAATTACTGCAAAGCAAGCCGCCATAGCTCCCCACTTAACCCAACCGGGTTTCTTTGCTTTCTTTTTGTAGTTAAGGGCTTCATCGACATATTTTGTGTCAAGCTCGCTCATAGCGTCGGAAAACTTCTTTGCGTTCATACGAATACCTCTCTTTCAATCAAATATTGCTTCATCTTCTCGCGGATACGGGTCAGCCGGACAGAAATGTTTTTTTCTGAAAGCCCCATAAACTCGGCTATGTCCTTATAGCTGTCGGAAAACCAATAGCGGCGCATGAAAATAACGCGGTTTTCGGTAGTCAGCGTGTCTAAAAATGCTTCAATGATACGGGCTAACTCTTTGGCTTCGATTTCTGCTTCTACTGTATTCGGGGCTGCTATACAGGCTTCAATTTCTTCCAAAGCAATCGTGTAATGGCTGCTCCGTTTGGCTGCTTCCCTTCTCCAATAGATTTTGAGTGAAATGTTCCGAACGATTTTAACAAGATAAGATAGCAGCGGGTTAGGTCGTGCCGGGGGAATGGCGTTCCATGCGCCTAAATAAGCGTCGTTTACACATTCCTCCGCGTCTTGTCTGCTGCCTACGATATGGTAGGAAAGATTGTGGCAGACCTTTCCGTATTTTATATCCAGCTCTCGTATGCCTTGTTCTGAACGTCCAAAAAACATTTCTATGATTTTTTCGTCGTCTATCATCTCACCGCCTCCTTTCGGGCTTCACCTATGTACTACGGTTTCAGCGGCAAATACTACATCTAATCCGAAACTTTTTCAAAAAAATTATAGCACATCTTTTTGAATAGGGTGTGTCAAGTTGCCGGAATGTTTCTTTGCCGCTTTGCTGGCGGCGTTCCTCCGTTCTTCGCTGTATGGGGCGGTCAGACGGAAAGAGAAACGCCCCTTTGCAATATCAAACTCCATGCAGCCCGTTTCGGGGTCTGCGTCGGTCTGGCGGCACTGGTCGGGGTGCTGTCCGGCGTAGGCGGCAAGCCGCTTCTTTAAGTCGGTGTTGTGGGTGCGGATATGGATAAGGGGGTCTTTCTCGTCAAACCAAATATCGGTGGTCTTTTCCTGCTTCGTAAGCCCTGTTCTCATAAACTCTCCTTTCTGCGCCCCTGTTACGCAATAGGGGCATTTTTCGGGTGTTTTTCCCGGCTCTTGACTTGGGGAAAATGAGGATTTTCAAATAGAAACCGCCCGGACAGGGAATGGTTCGTCGGGGCGGCTGTTATCGCAAGATTTCTGTTTTTTCCGGCTCTTGACCGTCAGACGCGGATAAACGCGAGCTGTCGGCAAGCACCAGTTTGAGCAGCTTGTCGCGGAATGTTTCTGTGCTGCTGTGATTGAAAAATAACTCCGCAACAATGGTCTGCCCGTTCCTCTGGGTCGTGATGATACTGTCGGGGGTCTGTTCTGCCATAGGCGGCTCCTTTCTTTGGGCGCAAAAGAGGGATTTCCCGTAGTTCGGAAAATCCCTCTTGGTTGACGGTTATTCTGTTTTACTGTGTGGGCTGTGCGGCGGCTGCCTGCGCCTTTCTCCTTGCCCGGTATTCCCGCGCTTTCATGCGGTCATACTCCCGCTGCCTTTCAAGGTTTCGCGCCCGGTACTCCCTTGAATACTGCCGGTGGTAGGCGCGGCTCTTTTCCTTTTTGGCTTCTTCGATTTCCTCCCGCATTTGCCGGATTCCCTGCTCGGTCGGCTCTGCAAGCTGTGTCACTTCGTTCTCAAACTTGCCAATATAATTGAAATATATGCTGATGTGCTGGATTGCGTATCTCGCCCTTTTCTGGTCGCGCTCATGCACTTCAATCCGGCTGATAAACTCGTTGAGAATGGCGGGGGTCAGGTCGGTAAAGGCGGCATGGCGTTCCGTCAGCTTCAAAAACTTCTGCGCCCGTCCTCCCGCGTTCTCATAAGCGGATAGCTG
>NZ_JBBMFA010000105.1:0-56980 GCF_040096265.1 Ruthenibacterium intestinale | reverse complement strand
TCAGTCCGGCGGTGGATGCGAAATTTGGCAGTACATAAATGAATTTGTCATTTCATGCGCTTGCGTGGCCTTGTGTCGCGCAGGCGCTTTTTGTTATCTGCACTTCGAGACAAAGTGTCCCGAGGTACGGAGCAGCTCCCCAGGGTGCCGCTCCCCGCCGGGCTCCGTTTCGGTCACTCATCCACCCAACACCGAAACGGAGGTTTATTATGGCTATAATCAATCTGAAAGATTTTTATTATTGGTACACCCAGGATCAGTTTATTGAGATTTCTGACGAAGTAGCGGAAGTCTTTCTTGCGGATGCCCGTTATGAAATGGCCTACCAGCGGCGGCTCTCCCGGCACAAGGCGCAGTATTCTCTTGACTGTGAGGACGGGATCGAATACTCGGCCTGCCTGCATGAGCCCACGCCCCAGGAGCTCTTGGAACGGATGGAACTCTTTATCCGTCTGTGGAACGCGCTTAACTCTCTGCCCGAAGTCCAGGGCCGCCGTGTGGATGCCTGCGTCATTCTTGGCAAGACCTATTCTGAAGTAGCTGAATCGGAAGGCGTTGACGAAAGCGCAGTGCGGCGGGCTGTGGAGCGCGGTTTGGAGAACATGAAAAAATATTTGAAAAAATCCCGCTGAACCAGTCCGAATATCATCCAAAAATGTCTCGGTTTATGAGAGGAGGTTTTCTTTTCTCCGCAGATGAACAAGGAAGGCCCCGAGCATGATCCGGGGAGCCAGGCGGCGGGTGCGCGGTGACTTTTCCCAAAGGAAAATGAGCGAACAACACCAGCGCCGCAAGTGGGCCCGGCCAACCTACGGCCACGATCCGGCAGTGGACAGGCTGGCCGCCTGTCCCTCCGGGCCGCCCTCTCGTCTGCGAGGGAGCGCCGCGCCGAGTATAGTTGTCTTTGGACAGGTCAAGGAAATGGGCGCGGCGTTCCCTAAATTTTTATCAAAGGGGGAATGAAAAAATGAAGTTCGATCCTACATTGGCCGCTATGCTGGCCGAGCCGTGGAGCAACAACGCCTGCCGGGGATATGTGATCTATGCGATGGAAAACTGCGGTTTTTCCCCCGAGGACATCCGGCGCGTTGTCGGTGAGCTCCATTATGTATTTGATTTCAAAACGCTGGACGAGGCCCAGCACCATTACGAAAACGGCCCCTATTAACTTCGAGACAAAGTGTCCCGATGTGAGGACAGGCCAAAGGGCGGCACTTATGCGGTGCCGCCTTTTCGCGTTTCCCCACAGGACAACCGGGAGGCGTTTATCAATCTGAACAAAGGAGGTTTTACCGTGAGATTAACCGCACAGGAACTGGAACAAATGAAAAGCGTTGATATTGGCGCAGTTTCCCCTGAGTCTCTGCCCGATGTGAGCGGTATGACCTTTGATAACGCCCTTTCCCGCAAAGAGCGCGTCACAAGGTTTTTGCAAGTTGCCAAAAATCTGTACTGCTTCAACATCGGCGGAGTCGGTGTGAAAATTGAATTTGCGGAAGGCGGGCCGTCTTTGCAGGACACCTTGACGGACTATTTGATCCGGCAAAAAAGCGGGCTGTGACTTCGGCTGCGGCCCGCCCCAGCTTCGAGACAAAGTGTCCCGAGGCGGAGCCATCCTTGTTGTCCCTATGGGACAGAGTTATAATATAAGTGTAATGTGATAGGGAAGGAGGAACAATGTCACGAACAAAAAACAGAGGGTTTCAACAGAGTTTCTCTCCCTCTTATACGATCCGGCGCTGGCGGCTGGGCGAATATATCCGGCTTTCCAAAGAAGATTTGAAAAAAGGAAAAGACGATAGCAACAGCGTAAAAAACCAGCGCGACCTGCTGAATGACTTTTACCAAAAACACATTGAGGAATTTGAAAGCGTTTCCGAATATGTGGACGATGGACACACGGGGACGGATGCCAACCGCGAAAATTTCCAGCGGCTTCTGGCCGATGTAATGAGTGGGAAAATCAACTGTGTTGTGGTAAAAGACCTTTCCCGTTTTGCCCGGAATTACAGCGATGCGGGAAGTCTGATTGACAACCTGTTTGTGCAGATGGGCGTCCGTTTTATCAGTCTTGCTGAAAATGTGGACAGCTACCTCAACCCGGACAGCGTTTCCAGTATTATTGTTCCGATTACAAATGTAATGAATGATCAATACTGCTATCAGACTTCAAAGAAAATCCGCCAGGTGTTTGACTATAAGCGGCGCAACGGCCAGTACATCGGCTCCTTTGCCCCCTACGGCTACATAAAAGATCCGAAAGACAAACACCAGTTGATTGTCGATCCCGAGGCCGCCGAGATTGTAAAGCTCATTTATAACAAGACTTTGCAAGGTGAAACAAGGCGGGCTATCGTTTACCACCTAAACGACCACGGTATCCCCAGCCCGACAACCTACCGAAAAAATAAGGGCCTGCCCTATTCCTGTTCGGTATCAGATAATCCCATGTGGGGAGATCGGGTGCTTACAAATATTCTTACCAACCCGATTTATACCGGGGATTTGGTACAGGGCCGCCGCCGTGTGAAAAGCTATAAGGTACATGAGATTGAGG
Source organism: Ruthenibacterium intestinale (assembly GCF_040096265.1). Lineage (NCBI taxonomy): Bacteria > Bacillati > Bacillota > Clostridia > Eubacteriales > Oscillospiraceae > Ruthenibacterium > Ruthenibacterium intestinale. The sequence goes on along the minus strand of NZ_JBBMFA010000105.1, from coordinate 54,423 downwards.
CGGTGCCGGAGGATGAATGGGTGCGGGTGGCTGATACCCACGAGGCGATTATAGACCGGGAAACCTTTGAAAAGGTGCAGGCCCTGTTGAAACGGGACACCCGGACGGCCCCACGGAAAAAGGAGCTCCATCTGTTCAGCGGTTTTCTCCGATGTGCGGATTGCGAAAAATCCATTACACGGAGCCAGAGCGGGAAAAATGTGTATTACGCCTGCTCTACCTACAAATACCGCTCCCGGACTGCCTGCTCCATGCACTCAATCAAGCATGAGCGGCTGGAGGCCGCCGTCCTGTTTGCCGTCCGTCAACAGGTACATCTGGCCGTTTCCTTTTCGGAGATACTTGCCCGTATCAACTCGGCTCCAATCAAAAAAAGCCAGTCTTTTCGACTGGATGATCTGATTGTCGCAAAGGAAAAGGAACTGGCGAAAATTACCCGCTACAAACAGTCTCTTTATCAAGACTGGAAAGACGGGGAAATTACCCAGCAGGACTACCGGACAATGAAGGCTGACTATGAACGGCAAATAAGCTCTATCTCCGATGTGCTGGAGCGGCTGACTGCTGAACGGGCGGAACTGGCAAACGGCGTTGACAGCGAGCATCCGGCGCTGGTGGCCTTTAAGAAACATCAGAACATTGAAACGCTCAACCGGGAAATCCTCATTGATCTTGTAAACTACATCAAGGTTTACGAAAACGGCAATAAAAGGCGGTGTTCTGCCGCATGAGCTGTTCCAGCGCGGCCAGAACATCCACATTCTCAAACCTGTTCATGGCGTCACACCTCCAATTCCTGTGTTTTTTCCCGCTGCGGCGGTTTCTTCTGTTGTTCCTCCTTGGCGGCTTTGAGCTGCGCCCGGATAGACGGCTTTTTCTGTTTCTGCGCCGGGCGCTGGGGCTGCTTGGGCTTTCGGGCCTCTGCCTTGGCTGCCTCGGCCACGTCAAACAAGGAAATTTGTTCCCCGGCTTTGGCCTTGGCTTCCAGCTCACTCATGGTCGGGGCATTGTTCAGAACGCCGTCGATCATGTTGTAGTTCTGCTCGGTTGTCATTTCAGCGGCCTTGATGGGGCTTTCCTGCTGGGCGGGGATGGCAAAGGCGTCTGTGCCGTTGCCCATGATAAGATACTTGCCGTCCTCGGATTGGTGGTGGAAACCATAGCCTGCGGCCTCCAACTGCTCCCGGCTCATGTCGGTTACAAGGAAGCTGCCCCGTGGGGTCTGGATGCTCTCGCCGGTCAGCAATTCCCGTGGCGTAAGCTGTTTTTCCCGCTGCAAGAAGAACTCCGGCACCGGCGTAAAGCCGAAGCTGTCACAGTAATGGGCTTCCTCCTTGCCGCTGCGGGTCAGCACCACAATGTCGGAAACGGAAAGGCTGTGGCCGGTGAAGTCGGCGGGACGGTCAAGGTTGAATGTGCGGTAGATGTCCTCCAGCGTGGTTTTGCCGTCCAGCGGGGCCGTGTAAACCAGATCGTAATTCTGCCGGTCAACGGCCAGCCCCGCTTCCTGCAAGCTCTCGTAAGCCTCAAAGCGATAATCCCGTGTTTCCGGCCCGCCTTTGAGCTGGTAGATGGCAAAGGTGTCGCCCTGCTCCTGCGCCGGGGGATCGACGGTGAAATAAGGGTTTTCCCATTGGGTGAAAGGCATATCCGGCATGGCCTTGTAGCTGCCGTTCTCCATCACATAGGGCCGCACCCGGTCAAAGCCGATTTCCTGTGCCACACGGGAAAGGCTTTCCAGTACCACGGGATCACTCCGCAGCCGTTCCATGCGGGTGAAGTCCTCCACAAGATAATTCTGGCCTGCCCGCACATGGAGAATATCAGCGGCGCTCATGCCGTCCTTGCTTTCCATGCCCAGCGTCAGATGGGCGTAGGGACATTCCGCATAGACGCAGAATTGATATTTCCAGTGCGGGCGATAAAAGCGGCAGGTGCCGCAGTCCTCCGGCGTGACCGCCTCGCCGCTGTCGTAGTGGTCGAAACCGGGCTTGCCCTGCATGAGCTGTTCAAAGGCCCGGTCGCTGCCGGAAGTGAAGTACATAGGCCGTCGCCTCCTTTCCGCTTTTGGGCAAAAAGAAAAGCCGCAGACTTTTTTCAAAATCTGCGGCTTGGCCGGGGAAACAGAAAAGGGCGCTGTCATGCTTGACAACACCCTGTTTCTGCCTGATTATTCAGTTGTTTTGACCTGCCCCGTTTTCCGCTGCCCTAAAAAACATTGATATTACTGGGTTTTTTCATGTTTTCTTATGGCAACGCTCTTTTAGCCGGCGCTTTTTTGTCCGGACCGAACGATCCGGTTATTCGGTATAAATCTGCTGACTTCCGCTGATGGCTTTTCCCAGATACGTGTCGATCCATTGCGAAGCAGCTGTAAGATCCCGGGCGCGAAGATAGGTATACAGCGTCTCGGTGTTGCGACAAAGGGCTTCGATGCCGTACAGCCGGCAGAAGCGCACCCACAGAGTGATGACAGGCGCTTTAAATGAATAATAAATCAGGGGGAGAATACTGTTGCCGCCCGCAAGGGCCAGTTCGTGCTGAAATTGGAAAGCAGTTTCCGCAGCCTGCGCGGCATCTTCCGAAGCGGCAAGCTTTTCCAGAATATCCCCCAGGCGGGCCAGCGACTCATCAGAAGCATGGCGGATGGCGCTTTCCACTGCCAGGTGCTCCAGCGCACGGCGCACTTCCAGAATCGAACGGATTTCGTCTTTTCCCAGCACGCCGCCGCGAAATTCCATGATGGCGATCAAAGTGCTCAGGTTTCCCTCACGGCGATAGTCCGCCACGCATGTGCCCTGCCGGGGGCGAACTTCCAGAAAGCCCTGGCCGGCCAACTCGGCCAGTCCGCCGTTGACCACGGCTCGGCTGACCTGCATCTGACGGGCAAGTTCCCGTTCGGGCGGCAGTTGTGTGCCCACGGGCAATTCTCCCGAAAGAATTTTTCCCTGAAGCTGCTGCACAAACAGATCTTTTAAGCTGGGGGCCGAAAGTCTGGTAAACTCCACAAAAAACACCTCTTTTGTAACATTGGCTATACCACATACCACAAGGCTATTTTATCATACAATTTGTCCAATGAAAAGAGAGGCTTTTGGGCTATTCCCCAAATTATACCAATGTTTATTGACGCTTTTTCACAAGAATGTTACTTTATTAACGAAGAGAAAATTGTGAAAATTTTGTGTGAATCACTCTGGATAAGCCAGAATGAGAAGAGGAGAGAACGCGATGGATGAAGTGAAAGTTCTGCAGGTCAAGCAAAGCGTGTTTGCGGCCAATGACCGGCAGGCGGATCAGCTGCGGGCGCAGCTGAAGAAAAAAGGCATCTTTTTGCTGAATCTGATGTCGTCGCCGGGGTCTGGCAAGACCACTACGCTGAAACGGACGATTGAGATGTTGGGCGGTGAATTCCGTATCGGGGTGATGGAGGCGGACATTGATTCCGATGTGGATGCCCGCGCTATCGCGGTCACCGGCGCCAAGGCGATTCAGCTGCACACGGGCGGCATGTGCCATCTGGATGCGGAGATGACCCGGCAGGGGCTGGAAGGACTGGATGCGGACGATGTGGAACTGGCCATTCTGGAAAATGTGGGCAATTTGGTGTGCCCGGCCGAGTTCGATACAGGCGCAGTAAAAAATGCCATGATCCTTTCCGTGCCGGAAGGACACGACAAACCGTTGAAATATCCGCTGATGTTTTCTGTGTGCGATGTGGTGCTCGTCAATAAAATGGATGTAATGCCGTATTTCGATTTTGATTTGGACCAATGCCGCGCATACGTGCAGATGCGCAATCCCAATGCGGTGGTAATTCCCATTTGTGCCAGAACGGGCGAGGGAATGGGGCCGTGGATCGAGTGGCTGCGCAGCCAGATTCTCGCCTGGCGCGCGGATGATTTTGCGACAGAGAAAGTAGAGGTATGAAATGAGTCAGACACATTTTCCGCTGGATGAAAGCAAATTGTCTTTTTCCATTCCGAAGGATGAAAAGCCGCGGGAAAAGATTATGAAACTGGGACAGATGATTACTGACCGTGTGCCGGCCAAGCTGCGTCCGCTCACAGCGGAGGACCCGGAATATTGGGGCCTGGCAGGGCTTGTAACCGATGAGATGGCGGATGTGGCGTTGAAAATGAAAGTGCGCAAACCCATGACGCTTCCGCAGCTGGTCAAAGCGACGGGGAAAAGTGCCGAAGAACTGGAACCGCTGTTGTATCAAATGAGTTACATCGGCCTTCTGGAGTACAACTGGGAAAACGAGCGCCGAGAAAAACAGTATGTTCTGCCCATGTTCGTGCCGGGCAGCGCCGAGTTTTTCAACATGCAGAAACACCAGATCGATGAGCATCCGGAAGTAACTGCCTTTTTTGAGCGAATGACCTTTTTGCCGCTGGAGCACATTACGGCGATGGTGCCGCCGGGCGGTGCGGGCATCGGCATGCACGTCATTCCGGTGGAAAAGGCCATCGAAACGGAAAATCAATCTGTGGACATCGAGCACATTTCCCATTGGCTGAAAAAATACGACGGAAAATATGCTGCGAGTCCCTGTTCCTGCCGCATGTCCCGCGCGAAGCTGGGAGAGGGGTGCGGTGATGACCCGGAAGACTGGTGCATCGGCGTGGGAGATATGGCTGATTACCTGGTGGAGACCAAGAAAGGTCATTATGTGGATTATGACGAAGTGCTGCACATTCTCAAGCGCGCAGAGGACAATGGTTTTGTGCACCAGATCACCAACATCGACGGTGAAAACAAAATTTTTGCCATCTGCAACTGCAATGTAAATATTTGCAATGCACTGCGCACCAGCCAGCTGTTTAATACGCCCAATATGAGCCGCTCGGCCTATGTGGCAAAGGTGGAGACCGAAAATTGTGTGGCCTGCGGGCGCTGCGTGGAATACTGTCCTGCGGGCGCTGTCAAGCTGGGGCAGAAGCTGTGCACGAAAAACGGCCCGGTGCAGTATCCGCGCAAGGAACTGCCGGATAAAATCAAGTGGGGGCCGGAGAAGTGGGACATCGATTACCGGGACAAAAACCGGATCAACTGCTATGACACCGGCACGGCTCCCTGCAAAACGGCGTGCCCTGCGCACATTGCGGTTCAGGGGTATCTGAAAATGGCGGCCCAGGGCCGTTACCGGGACGCGCTGGCGCTGATCAAGAAAGAAAATCCCTTCCCGGCGGTTTGCGGGCGTGTGTGCAACCGGCGCTGTGAAGATGCCTGCACTCGCGGGACCGTAGACCAGGCCGTGGCCATTGACGCGGTGAAAAAGTTTATCGCGCAGCAGGACCTGAATGCACAGACGCGTTATGTGCCGCCCATTGTGCCGCCTTCCAACCGGGGCGGATTTGACCAGAAAATCGCAGTGATCGGCGCGGGTCCGGCCGGACTGTCCTGCGCGTATTATCTGGCGGAAAAAGGATACCGCCCCACGGTCTTTGAAAAGAATGAAAAGCCCGGCGGTATGCTGGTATACGGAATTCCTTCTTACAAGCTGGAAAAAGATGTGGTGGCGGCCGAGGTGGACGTTCTGCGTCAGATGGGCGTGGAAATCCGCTGCGGTGTGGAAGTTGGCCGCGACGTGACGCTGGATGAACTGCGCAAACAGGGATATCAGGCGTTCTACGTGGCCATTGGCTGTCAGGGAGGACGCCGTGCGGGCGTTCCCGGCGAAGAGGCGGCGGGCGTGATGACTGCGGTCGAGTTCTTGCGCAACGTGTGCGCAGACGAACATCTGCGTGTGCAGGGCAGAGCGGTGGTGATCGGCGGCGGCAACGTGGCCATTGATGTGGCGCGCTCCAGCCTGCGGTGCGGAGCACAGCAGGTGGAGATGTATTGTCTGGAACAGCAGAATGCAATGCCCGCATCAGCCGAAGAAGTGTCCGAAGCGCTGGAAGAGGGCGTTTTGCTGAACTGCGGCTGGGGCCCCAAGGAGATTCTCACCGACGGCGGAAAAGTGGTGGGTGTCGTGTTCAAGCGCTGTGTGTCCGTGCTGGATGAGGCGGGCCGTTTCGCGCCTGTATACAACGAAGAAGAAACCATGACCGTTCCCTGCGAAAATGTATTTTTGAGCATTGGCCAAAGCATCGAATGGGGCGAGTTGCTGCAAGGATCGCGGGTGGAATTGGCAGGCGGCGGCCGCGCGAAAGCGGACGCGCTGACCTATCAAACCGCCGAACCGGATGTTTTTGTGGGCGGCGATGTTTATACCGGCCCCAAATTTGCCATTGATGCCATTGCGGCGGGCAAGGAAGGCGCGGTCTCCATTCACCGTTTCGTACAGCCCAACACCAGCCTGACCATTGGACGGAACCGACGGGATTTCAAGGAACTGAACAAGGCAGACGTTGTTCTGGAAAGCTACGATACTTCTTCCCGGCAGGAGGCGGGCATGGATGCGTCTATCGATGCGGCGCGTTCTTTCCGCGATGCCCATAAAACACTGACCGAGGAGCAGGTCCGCAAGGAGACGGCGCGCTGCCTGGGATGCGGCGCTTCGGTGGTGGACCCCAACAAGTGTATCGGGTGCGGAATTTGCACCACCAAGTGCGAATTTGACGCGATCCGCCTGCACAGAGATTTGCCTGAATGCAGCAAGATGGTTCGCACAGAAGATAAATTCAAGGCGATTCTGCCCTATATGATCAAGCGGGAGATCAAGATTCGCTTCGGCAAGAAGGAACCGTGAGCTATGCACGAATTGGGAATTGTATTTCATATTATTCGCAGCGTGGAAGAGGTGGGCCGCGCCAATCAGGTGCGGCACATCCGCGCAGTGGCATTGGAACTGGGCGAGGTGTCCGGTGTGGTGGAAGAGTATCTGCAGGATTGCTGGAAGTGGGCGGCTGCCCGTTCCGCAATGCTGGACGGTGCGCAATTGAAGGTGCGCACCATCCCGGCGCGAACCGTGTGCGAAGCGTGCGGAGAAGTCTATCCTACGGTGCAGTACGGCCGGCAGTGCCCGGCCTGCAAAAGCGAACAGACACACCTTGTTCAGGGCAATGAAATGATGATCCAGGAGATCGAGGTGGACCCGGAAAGCGAAGCGATTCCCGCGGCGGATGAATGAGAAAAAGGGTAATTGAGAGAGGAGTTTTATCATGTTGTTTCAAATTTACGGAGAAAATGCCGGTTATCAGCTTTTGGGCTGGCTGCTGGTGTTCGCAGGGTTGATTGTGGTGAATGAACTGTCCCGCAGGACCAAAAAAGGCGGCATCTTTTTCTTCCTGCTGCTGCCGGCCGGCCTGACGGTCTATTTTATTTCCATCTATGTGGGCGCGGCCATGGGCGCCGAGTGGGCGCTGAACAACCCGACCTACGTACATATGAACAGCTGGTTCCATTATGCAAAACTGTACGCGGCAACGGCGGGCTGCATCGGGTTTATGATGCTCAAATACAAATGGGGAATTGCAAAAAACGATTGGTTTAAGGTGTTCCCGTTTGCCATTGTGGCCATCAACATCCTGATTGCCGTGGGCAGCGACTTTGAATCCGGCATCCGCGGTGCGCTGGCGCTGGCGGAAACGGGAGACCGCTGGTGGCTGTCCAGCGAGAACGTCTGGCTGTATGGCGGCTGGTGGAACTGGGTCAACGGCATTGCCGGCATCCTGAATATCTTCTGCATGACCGGCTGGTGGGGCATCTACACTTCCAAAAAACAGCAGGATATGCTCTGGCCGGACATGACGTTCCTTTACATTATCGCGTACGATTTGTGGAACTTTGAGTATACCTACAACAACCTTCCCACGCATGCCTGGTACTGCGGTCTGGCGCTTCTGCTGGCGCCCACCTTTGCCAATGCGCTGTGGAACAAGGGCGGCTGGATTCAGAACCGCGCCAATACGCTGGCTCTGTGGTGCATGTTTGCACAGGTGTTCCCGCTGTTCCAGGATGCCAGCGTCTTCTCCACGTTGCCGATTCTTTATACCGACGGCGTAATGGATGCAGCGGTTCGTCCCACTTCGGCGGACCCGACCATGCAGGGCGTAATCGCCATTCTGGCACTGGCTGCCAACGTGATCGTGCTGGCTATTATTATCAAGCGTTCGCTGGAGCAGAAGAAGAATCCGTACAAGAATGAAATTTTCACCGATCAGAGAGATTTCCAGCTGGCCATGGCGCGGGCGGAAAACAACTGAAAAGGCCCCGCCGAAAGGCGAGCCCGAAATTGGATATTGGCGCAGGAAAACACAGTCGGTGTTCAGGCACGCCAGCCACAGAATTCACACAGAGACTGAAACGATTCCGTGTTTTCTTCCAGAATGTTTTGAAGGTGGCAGAAGAAAGTTTTCAGATGAGACATAAAAATGCATCCTTTCGTTGTGTTTGTTTTGAACAGGTTTTATCTTACTGTCCGATGATAAACATTGGGTAAACAAAGCGGTTTATGATTCGTTTAACTTTGTGAAAAAAGGCGACAGCCAAGCGGCTGTCGCCTTTTTATATATCCTGAACAGGCAGCACAACGGTGATTCGCGTCCTGATGCCAGGGCCTGCTTACTCTCCGCAAAATCGGAGGAGAGATGTTGGAAAATGCAGTATGCTGGCTGATATTGTTGTTATCTTCTGCCATACCGTGCAGAACGGACACACGGTCCCTTTTCACTGCTTAACAAAAAAGGCAGCCCTTGGCGGGCTGCCCGAATCACAGTGGGTTTAGAAGAACAGGTCTTTGCTGGGGTATACAGGCTCGCAGGTCAGGCGAAGGCCCATTTTGCGCAGCGTGCCCTCGTCACCGGTGTGCAGCATGGTGGTGGAGTGCATTTCGCAATCGCGCAGCGTGGACAGTTCTTCCATGGCGCGGGCCGTCATGGTGTTGGTGGCAGCGGTGATGGCCAGGGCTGCCAGAACATCGTCCACTTTCAGTACGCTGGAACGGCTTCCCAGAATATTGATCTTCAGTTTCAGAATCGGTTCCAGAACAATGGGGCTGATGAGCATCAGCGAATCGTCGATGCCGGCCAGCACTTTGATGGCGTTCAGAACGCAGGAAGAGGAAGCGCTCATCAGATTGGACGCTTTTCCGGTGACGACCTGTCCGTTGGGGAGCTGGATAGCCGTAGCGGCTACGCCGGATGCTTTGCTCTTTTCAAGAGCCGGGTCCACCACAGCGCGGTCATGGGGATTAATGCCCATCTCCTGCATGATGCGCTTGATTTTGTCCACGGCATCCTGAGTCCCTTTGCCCTGCTTATGGTCGCACAGCGCTTTGAAGAAACGGCGAATGATTTCCTGTCCGGATGCCTCGCGGACCACCTGATCGTCCGTGATGGCGTAACCGACCATATTCACGCCCATGTCGGTGGGAGACTGATATACATTGTCTCCGGAAATGCGGGACAGGATGTTCCGCACGATGGGGAATGCCTCTACGTCGCGGTTGTAGTTGACAGTGGTTTTTCCGTAGGCTTCCAAATGGAACGGATCGATCATATTCACGTCGGCCAGATCGGCGGTAGCCGCCTCATAAGCCAGGTTGACCGGATGTTTCAGCGGCAGGTTCCATACGGGGAAGGTCTCGAATTTGGCATAACCTGCCCGGCGGCCCAGCCGAATCTCATGATACACCTGGGACAAGCAGGTGGCCAGTTTGCCGGAGCCGGGACCGGGAGCGGTCACGACCACCAGAGGTTTGGTTGTTTCGATGTAAGGGTTGGCGCCGTAGCCTTCGTCGCTGCAGATGTAATCAATATCAGTGGGATAGCCCTTGATGGGACGATGAATGTAGTTTTTAACGCCGCGCATGGTTAGCTTCATGCTGAAGGCGTCCGCTGCGCTTTGACCAGTGTACTGGGTGATGACCACGCTGTTTACGCTGATGCCCATGGCGGTGATGTCGTCGATCAGGCGCAGAACCTCCATGTCATAGCTGATGCCAAGGTCCGCACGAACTTTGGTCTTTTCAATGTCACCGGCGCTGACCGCAAAAATGATCTCCGCCTGATCGCGCAGTTCATACAGAAGCCGGATCTTGCCGTTGGCGTCGTAACCCGGCAGAACGCGTGCCGCATGATAATCGTCGAACAGTTTTCCGCCGAATTCCAGATACAGCTTGCCGTCAAAATGACTGATTCGCTCCAGAATATGTTCTTTTTGCTTTTGAATATAAAGGCTGTTGTCAAACCCTTTTTGCATACGATGCTGCCCCTCTTCCCATTCTGATAAAGACTGTAAAATAACAAGATGCCGGAACACGCCGGCATGAACACAACTATTAATAAGGATACCATTAAATGGCCTGATTAGACAAGTTCCTTTCAAAAAAATGTTTGTTAAAATTATCACGTTGAAACCCGTCAGAATTTGGTATTCCTGCATGAAAAACTGAAAATTCCGCTCTGCGGATTCTCGGTTTGCTTTTCGGGCAAAATGTAAATGTTGGATTGCACAACTTTGGAAAAGTATACAATAAAAAAAGATGGTTTTCGTTTGTGTTTACGCAGTTTTTTCGTTATAATATAAAGTAAATTTGTACGGTACAGGCGGTGCGCGCTTTGCAGAAAAACGGATGGCTGAAAGTGATGCGGTATTTGTCGTGGCTCACCCAAGTGGGGTTTTCCATGGCGGCACCGCTCATTCTGCTTTTGCTGGGGGCCCATTGGCTGGTGAACAGCCGCGGCTGGGGCGTTTGGGTCTATGTGGCGGCCATTGTACTGGGCATTGGCGCGGGTGCTTCGTCCTTTGCGCAGTTTGCAGGCTTTTTTCAGCGTCAAATGCAGGAAAAGCCGGACGGGGACAGCTCCTCTTTGGACGCGTCGAAAAAAAGAAATAAAGGAGGAACCCGATGCATAAAACTTCATCAGCCATCGTGAAAACGACCGGCCAGATCGCACTGGGCGAGGCGGTCGGATTGGTTGTGATGGTGGCGGTGTTTGCGCTTTTGGGGCAATTTGATTACACGGTAGTGACCGGTGCGCTTTTGGGCGGTGCGGGCGCCGTGCTCAATTTCTTTTTGATGTCCCTTACCGTAAAGAAGTCAGCGGGGCGCGGTGTACAGGGAAAGAACCGCATGATTTTGTCCTATTTCCTGCGGATGCTGCTGATGGTCGGCGTGATGGTTGTGGGAATCATTTGTCCGTATTTCCACTGGCTGGCCGTAATGCTGCCTTATCTCATGCCCACGCTGACGATTTACGCCATGCGGTTGCTGGGCCTTTACCGGCCCGAGCAGGGCGATTCGTAAAGTAATAAAAGGCCCGGCCGCCTGGCCGAGCTGATTTTAGGGGAAAAGAGAGGTGATCAAGCAGCAATGGAAATTTCAATCAACGGCGCACCGGTTTATTTTACGCTGGATGTGTTTGGCGGAATTCCCATTTCAGCCACGCTGGTGGTGACGTGGGCGATTATGCTGCTGTTGACAGGACTGTGCATTTGGATGACGCGTGATTTGAAAGTTGCGGGGATTTCCAAAAAACAGGCGGTTGCGGAGTTTTTGGTGACCACTGCGGAAAATTTTGTGAATAACAATATGGGGCCGAAATGGTCGCGCTACATTCCGTTTATCGCCGCATTGTTCGCACTGTCGCTGTGCTCCAGTCTGTCCAGCCTTTTGGGACTGTTTGCACCGACGGCGGATCTTTCCACTGAACTGGCGTGGGCCATTGTGGTGTTCATCATGATCACGGGCACCAAAATTCGCTCCGGCGGCGTAGGCGGATACTTGAAGGGCTTCACCAAGCCGATTTTCATTCTCACGCCCTTCAATATCATCAGTGAGCTGGCTACGCCGATCTCCATGGCGTTCCGTCATTTCGGCAACATCATTTCGGGCACGGTCATCAGCACGCTGGTGTACGCAGCTCTGGCGACGGCAAACCGAGCGCTGTTTGGGCTTTTGCCCGGCTTGGTTGGCGATTTGTTGGGGGAGATCCCGTTCCTTTCGGTGGGTGTTCCCGCAGTGCTCAGTCTGTATTTTGACTGGTTCTCCAGCTTTATGCAGGCATTCATTTTCTGCATGCTGACCATGATGTATATCGCAACGGCGGCGGAAGACGGTTGATTTGTTTTTGAAATCCAATAATTTTATATTTTTAGGAGGAAACACAAATGGAAAGAGCTTTGGTATTGATGGGTTGCGCCATTGGCGCCGGTTTGGCTTTGATCGCGGGCATCGGCCCTGGTATCGGTGAGGGTTACGCTGTTGGTAAGTCCTGCGAGGCAATCGCACGGCAGCCGGAAGCCAAAGGCGACGTCACCAGCACCATGCTGCTTGGCTGCGCCATTGCTGAGACCACCGGTATTTACGGCTTTGTGACGGGCCTGCTTCTGCTGTTTGTGGCGCCCGGAATCTTCCTTGGCATGCTGTGATGTTTTCACGCCAGTCAATGCAAAGGAGGGATAGAGCGTGGAAACAGCTCTTGTATTGATGGGATGTGCCATCGGCGCAGGTCTCGCGGTGCTGGCGGGCATTGGCCCGGGCATCGGCGAAGGTTTCGCAGTCGGCGGCGCTTGCCTTGCGATTTCCCGCCGCCCGGAATTGAAGCATGAGATCACATCCACGATGCTGTTGGGAAGCGCTGTGGCGCAGACGACCGGCATTTACGGCTTTGTGGTGTCGCTGCTGCTTTTGTTTCTGGTGCCGGGGATGTTCGTGGGCATGCTCTGATCCCACTGCGAACAAAAAAGGAGGGAGCCCGGAATGGAATATCAGTCCCTGGTCGGAGTTGTGCCATGGACCTTTGTTGCGCAGATCTGCAACTTGTTTATTCAGGCTTTTTTGTTTAAGAAGTTCCTGTTTAAACCGATCAAGGCAATTATGGACAAGCGCGCGCAGCAGGTGGATGAAACCTATGCGGCTGCCGAGCAGGCGCAAAAGAGCGCGCAGGAAATGAAAGACGAGTACGAGCAGCGTTTGGCAAGCGCTAAGCAGGAAGCCAGTGAAATTGTGAAAGCGGCCAATGTGCGGGCCAGCGCGCAGGCCGAGCAGCTGGTGGGCCAGGCGCGTGAAGAGGCCGCGGCACTGAAGGTGAAAGCGGAGAAGGACATTGAAGCCGAGCGCAGAAAAGCTGCAGGCGAGCTGAAAAATGACATCTCTGCATTGGCGCTGGATTTGGCAGGTAAGGTCGTGGAGCGCGAATTGGATGCCGATAAGCACAAGGATCTGATCGACGATTTTATCAGCCGTGTGGGTGATGCGTCATGACCGCGGCGCAAAAGGAATACGGCGGCGCGCTGTATGAACTGGCGGCGGAAGAAAAGTGCGAAGATCAGGTGTTGGAAGGCCTTCAGCTGACACAGCGCCTGTTCCGCGAAAACCCGGACTATTCCAAGCTGCTTTTGCAGCCGTCCATCCGAAAGGAAGATCGTCTGGCGCTTTTAGACCAGGCTTTGGGCGGAAATGTGCAGCCGTATGTGCTCAATTTTTTGAAAATTCTGTGCGAACGTCGGGCGCTGTCCGATTTGGATGGCTGCGTGGCGGAATTTTGTGCGCGGCTGTATGAAGCGCGCGGTATTTTGCCGGTAACGGCGATCAGTGCGGTTCCCCTGACGGAACAGCAGACGCAGGCGCTGAAAGAAAAGCTTGCGCAGGTCACGGGAAAAAGCATTTTGATCGAAAACAAAGTGGACGAAGCTCTTGTGGGCGGAATCAAAGTAGAGTATGAAGGCAAAGAGCTGGACGGCTCTGTGGCGGGACGTTTTGAGGCGCTGCGCCAGATGCTTTTGGAAAGTTGGTGAGAGGATGCAGTTAAAACCAGAAGATATCAGCAAGATTATCAAAAGCCAGATCAAGAACTATGACGCCCAGATCAAAAGCACAGAGACCGGAACCATCATCATGGTGGGCGACGGTATTGCGCGTGCATACGGTTTGGAAAAGTGCATGGCCAATGAGCTGGTGGAATTTGAAAACGGCGAATACGGCATGGCCCTCAACCTGGAGGAGAACAGTGTCGCCATTGTTATTCTGGGTTCGGATGAAGGCATCAAGGAAGGGGACACCGTCAAGCGCACCGGCAAGGTCGTAAGCGTGCCGGTAGGCGAGGCGATGATCGGCCGTGTAGTCAATGCGCTGGGCCAGCCCATCGATGGAAAGGGACCGGTGGAGACAAGCGAGTTCCGCCCCATTGAGCACAAGGCGCCCGGTATCATCGAGCGCAAAAGCGTCAGTGTGCCTTTGCAGACAGGCATCAAGGCCATTGACAGTATGATCCCCATCGGCCGCGGTCAGCGCGAGCTGATCATCGGCGACCGTCAGACCGGTAAAACGGTGCTGGCAACGGATACGATCATCAACCAGAAAGGCCAGAATGTACTTTGCATTTATGTGGCCATCGGTCAGAAGAGGTCTACGGTTGCTCAGCTGGTGGAGACGCTGAACGCTGCAGGCGCCATGGAGTACACCACAGTGGTGTCTGCCACGGCTTCTGAGCTGAGCCCGATGCAGTATATTGCACCTTATTCCGGCTGCGCCATGGCGGAATATTTTATGGACCAGGGCAAAGACGTGCTGATCGTATACGACGATCTGTCGAAGCACGCGGTGGCTTACCGTGCGCTGAGCCTGTTGATTCGCCGCCCGCCCGGACGTGAGGCGTACCCCGGCGACGTATTCTATCTGCACAGCCGTTTGCTGGAACGTGCGGCGCGTATGGCACCGGAATACGGCGGTGGTTCCATCACTGCTCTGCCGATTATTGAGACGCAGGCCGGCGACGTATCTGCCTATATCCCCACGAACGTGATCTCCATCACCGACGGACAGATCTTCCTGGAGACCGAACTGTTCCACTCCGGCGTTATGCCGGCTGTGAACCCGGGCATTTCGGTTTCCCGCGTGGGCGGCAATGCGCAGATCAAAGCCATGAAAAAGGTTTCCGGTACGTTGAAACTGCTTTATTCACAGTATCGTGAGCTGCAGTCCTTTGCACAGTTTGGTTCGGATCTGGACAGCGATACAAAGCGCCGCCTGGCACAGGGTGAACGCATTGTGGAAGTGCTGAAGCAAAACCGCAATTCTCCGGTTCCTGTGGAGCTGCAGGTCTGCATTTTGTATGCGGTGGTTCACGACCTGCTCATGGATGTTCCCGTGGAGCAGATCAAGAATTACGAGCAGGAAATGTACGAAGATATGACAGCCCTGCACGACGCGGACGTTCTGGCGCCCATCCGTGAGACGGGCAAGCTGGATGAAGCTACCGAGCAGGCGCTGAAAAAAGCGCTGGAGGACTTTACGCAGCGCTTTGTGCAATCGCATCAGTAAAGGAGGCACAAGCCAATGGCTGCTTCATCGATGAAAGATATCAAGCTGCGCATGAAAAGCGTGGAAAGCACCATGCAGATCACCAAGGCGATGGAGCTTGTGGCCTCTTCCAAGCTGCGGCGCGCAAAACTGCACGCTGAGCAGACGCGCCCTTACTTTACGACGCTGCACCAGACGCTGATGGATATCTGCTATGGGAATACGGATTTTTCATCGCCTTATGTGCAGAAACGTGAAGTAAAAAAACGCTGTTATGTGATGATTGCCGGCGACCGGGGGCTCGCGGGCGGATACAACGCCAATCTGTTCCGGGCGATGGAGGAACATCGGGCCGGTGCGGACAGCGTGATGCTTCCCATTGGCAAGAAGGCGGTGGAATATTGCCAGCGCCGCAAATTGCCCATTCTGACAGAGGATTACGCTCTGGCGGAAGATGTTCAAATGGACGATTGCGCCGCCATGGCAAAGCTGCTTTGCCAGAGTTTCTGCAAGGGCGAATTTGACGAGCTGGAGATTGTGTACACCAACTTTGTCTCCATGCTGAGCCAGCAGCCGGCAGTTTTGAAAACATTGCCGCTGAATTATGACCGCGAGCTGGCAAAGGAAGAGAAGGGGCTGCACAATCTGACGCTGTACGAACCGTCCAGCGAGGCGGTTTACAACGCCATTGTGCCCGAGTATGTTGCGGGCCTGATTTACGGCGCTCTGGCAGAGAGCGTGGCCAGTGAACAGGGCGCACGCCGCACAGCAATGGATGCGGCCAGCAAAAACGCGAGCGAGATGATCGAGGATCTGTCTTTGCATTACAACCGTGCGCGTCAGGCGGCCATTACGCAGGAGATCACAGAGATCGTGGCAGGTGCGGAAGCATAACGGTCAGAACAAAACGAGGAAGGAGAAGGGGATGACGCCCGCTTCTTCTTTTGCAAAAGGAGTTGCATTATGGAGCAAAAGAACATCGGCACAGTGACACAAATCATGGGTCCTGTGCTGGATATCAAGTTCGCTGACGGCCACCTGCCCGACTTGCTCAACGCAATTACGGTGCAGAACGGCAGCGATACCATCACGGCGGAAGTGGCGCAGCACGTGGGAGACAACGTGGTTCGCTGCATTGCCATGGCCAGCACCGACGGAATGGTGCGCGGCGCGCAGGCGGTGGATACCGGCGCTTCCATTCAGGTGCCGGTGGGTGAATGCACGCTGGGCCGCATTTTCAACCTTTTGGGCCAGCCCATTGATAACAAACCGGCTCCCGAAGGTGCTGAGTGGTGGCCCATTCATCGTCCGGCTCCTGCCTATGACGAGCAGGAGTCCACAACCGAAATTCTGGAAACCGGCATCAAAGTCGTAGACCTGATCGCTCCCTATGCCAAGGGCGGCAAAATCGGCCTGTTCGGAGGCGCCGGCGTCGGCAAAACCGTGTTGATCATGGAGTTGATCAACAACGTTGCCAAACAGCACGGCGGTTTGTCCGTGTTCACCGGTGTAGGCGAACGTACCCGCGAGGGCAACGACCTGTACAACGAGATGACGGAATCAGGTGTTTTGTCCAAGACGGCTCTGGTCTACGGCCAGATGAACGAGCCGCCGGGAGCCCGTATGCGCGTGGCGCTGTCCGGTCTGACCATGGCGGAATATTTCCGTGACCGGGAAAACCAGGACGTTCTGTTGTTTATCGACAACATCTTCCGTTTTACCCAGGCAGGTTCCGAGGTGTCGGCACTGTTGGGCCGTATGCCTTCTGCGGTGGGTTACCAGCCCACGCTGGCCACGGAAATGGGCGCTTTGCAGGAGCGCATCACCTCTACGAAGAAAGGTTCCATCACTTCGGTGCAGGCGGTTTATGTTCCGGCGGACGACTTGACGGACCCGGCTCCGGCCACAACCTTTGCCCATCTGGATGCGACCACGGTTTTGAGCCGCAGCATTTCTTCGCTGGGCATTTATCCGGCCGTGGATCCGCTGGAATCCACTTCCCGCATTCTGTCCCCGGATGTGGTGGGCCAGGAGCATTACGAAGTGGCCCGTGAGGTACAGCGAATTTTACAGCGCTATAAAGAGCTGCAGGATATCATCGCGATCATGGGCATGGATGAGTTGTCTGAGACTGACAAGATCACCGTGTCCCGTGCACGTAAGATTCAGCGCTTTTTGTCGCAGCCGTTCAGCGTAGCGGAACAGTTCACCGGCATGGAGGGCAAATACGTACCGCTGAAGGAGACCATTCGCGGATTCAAAGAGATCATCGAAGGAAAACACGACGATCTTCCGGAATCGGCGTTCCTGTTTGTGGGTACCATTGACGAGGCCGTGGAAAAGGCAAAGACGCTGTAAAGCGGGAAAGGAAGAGAGAGTATGTCTACCTTTCATCTGCAGATTGTCACACCGGACGGCGGCTTTTTTGACGGAGAGGCCGAGCGCGTGAGCGTGCGCACCATTGACGGAGAGGCCGCGGTTCTGGGCAATCACATCCCGTATGTTACAGCACTCGGCACAGGCGAGGCGCGGGTCGTGGTGGATGGTCAAACGCGCAGGGCTGCCGCAAGCGGCGGCATGCTGGCGGTGACCCCCGGCCATGTGCGTGTGGTTGCGAGCACCTTTGAGTGGGCAGAGGACATTGATGTGGAGCGTGCAAAACGCGCCAAGGAAGATGCCGAACAGCGCATTCAAAATGCAAAGGACCCGCACGAATTGCAGCTGGCCAAGGCGCGGCTGTCCCGTGCGCAGGTTCGTTTGAACGTGGCAAAACGATAAAAGCAAAAACGGACGTTCCGCTTTTACGGAACGTCCGTTTTTTATGTTGAAATGAAAGTAAGATCGAATGGATGACAGCCGCTGTTCAATTGTGGTATACTAAAGTTTGCGATGGTTTTAAAAAGGAGGCGGTTGCTTTGCCGGGTGCGAATGCAATGCGGCGAAATTTTCTGTGGAATACCTTTGGAAATATTCTTTACATGGGATGTCAGTTCCTGTGCGGCATTCTTGTAGTTCGGTTGGCAGGCGAAGTGAACTCCGGCAATTACAACATCGCGCTGGCAGTGACCAATATTTTTGTGTCGGTCGCTTCCTATGGAATGTACAGCTTTCAAGTTTCGGACGTTGAGAACAAGTATTCACAGAGTACGTACATTGCCAGCCGGATGACTACCTGTGTTCTGGCGACGGTTTTGTGTATGGGATATACGCTGCTGGGGGCGACTTTGGGCGAGAACCCTTACAGCAAACTGCAATGTGCCTGTATTCTGCTGTATCAGGCTTACCGGATGGTAGAATCCATCACGGATGTATACAATGCCATTGACCAGCAGAACGAACGGCTGGACATTGTGGGAAAAACGTATGCTGTGCGCGGCGTTGCTTCGCTGGCGGTGTTTGTGGCGGTTCTGTGGGTCACGCATGACATGGTCCTTACACTGCTGTTTATGGTTGCGGTGAATGTACTGCTGTTCTTTTTTTATACGCTTCCCAAGGCCAGGCCTTTTTACACCTGTTCGGCTGTGACAGAGAGCGCTGTTTTGGCGCTTCTGTGGGAGTGCCTGCCGCTTGCCGTTTATAATGTACTGGCCAATACAACGGCGTCCATTCCCAAACTTATGCTGGAAAAAATTCTGGGGGAAACGGCGCTGGGAATCTACAGCCCTGTGACGCAGCCGGTTCTTCTTCTGCAGGTGGGCGCTACGTATCTGTTTACACCTTTTATCACGCTGTTTGCACAGAATTATGCCGAGCGGAACCGCCGGGGATTTTACAAAGCAATTTTGGCGGTGCAGGGCATTGTGCTGGCACTTTTGCCGGCGGGCCTTCTGGTTTGCCGTTATTTGGGCCGCTGGGGGCTGGCGGTATTTGTGGGCGCGGGTTTGGAAAGCTACGCGTATCTGTTGGCTCCCATGGTGGTTTCGGCGGTGCTTACAGCCATGATGTTGTTCTACAGCATGGTGCTGACGGTGATGCGCTGCATGCGCGGCCTGATTTTTGCAAATGTCTGCGGTATTATAACCGCTGCCTGCATCAGCAGCCCATGCATCCGCCGTTGGGAACTGCAGGGGACGACCTTTGCGACCATCGGTGCGCTGTGTGTACAATGTGTCTGTCTGGTGGCCATCACACTGGTCAACGCAAGGCGTCATTTTGCTTCGGAAGATACGTAAAAGGAGAGATTTTGTGGGGAAGGCTGAGAATCATCGCGCGCGTCTGAATGCGCTGATTGCACTGGGAATGGTTTTGGCGGTCTACGCTCTGGTTTGGTTGGCCTTTGGTGTGCGTTACGAGGTGAACGACGATGCGACGCTGTGCAATATTGCGGCCGGTGCGTATGGCGAGGACAGCCAGTACCTGGTTTACATCAATATTCTGATTGGGTATTTTCTCAAACCGTTTTACTGGGTTCTGCCCGGGGTCAACTGGCTTTATTTTTTGCAGACGGCGGCGGATGTGGCAGCCCTTGCGGTTTTGTGCCGGATGCTTTTGGAAAAGTGCGGCCGAAAACAGGGAATCGTGCTCAGCGTTTTGCTGCTGGCGCTGGCAGGTGTGGATTTGTTCTACAGCTTTCAGTATGTGAAAAACAGTGGACTGTATCTGGTTGTGGGTTTGGCCTTGATGGCGGATCACCTGGGGCGCTGGGACAGAGGAACCGTTTGGGGAATCTTTTGGGTTCTGCTGGGTTCCATGGTACGCTTTCAAAATTTCCCGGCGGTGGGCGGAATGGCCGCCGCGCTGCTTCTCTGGCGCTTTTTTGCGCTGGACCGGGATGGAAAGAAGCGGGCGGTCGCCGCTATGCTGACAATGTTCTTTTTGGTGGGACTGGCCAAAGGTGTGGACATATTGGCTTATCGTGTGCAGGAAGACTGGCAGGCTTATACGGAATACAATGCGGCCCGCACGGAAGTGTCTGATTTTCGCCTTCAATATGTTCAAAGTTCGCAGGAGATGGAGGCATATGGCTACAGCGCCAACGATTATGACACGTTGAACAGCTGGAGTTTTTGGGATGATAATGTGTTCAGCACGCAGGCGCTTGAGGAACTGGCGGCGAAACTGCCGCAAAATGGCTTTTTGTCGGCGCTGCGGGATGCGGGACACTATTGTCTTGGTGTGTTGGACAATGCGCCGTTCCATCTTCTGCTGTGTTGCGTGGTGCTGGCGTGGCTGTTTTACGGACGAAAAAGAACCAGCTGGGCATTTGTGGCCACGGGAATTCTTTATGGCTGCATGGTATTCTACCTGTCGCTGCGCGGGCGCTTCCCTCACCGGGTGGAATACGTGCTTGTGCTGGCGGCCGCTGTGTTTGCCGCGCTGTGCTGCGATTGGAACACAAGAGAGAAACGCATTCCGCTGCGGGTGCTGAGCCTTTTTGCGGCGGGGGTACTGGTGGTGTGCCTGCCCTATTGGAAAGACACACGGGAAACGATGATTCAGTATCGGGAAGATCGTCCGTTCCGGCCGGAGTATACGGAATACTCCGCGGACAAGGATCATTTGTATCTGGTGGACGTGGATGTGCTGGACTCTCTGGCGGGATACGATGTGCTTCATCCTCGTGAAAAGGACTTCTTTTCCAACATTGTGGTCATGGGCGGCTGGCTGAGCCATGCGCCGCACCGTGTGGAAGCGCTGGCACGATATGGGGTGGACAATCCTTATCTGGACATGGTGGACAACGATGTGGTGTATCTGGTGGACTCCTACAACGTCAGCGCGAAGGAAATTTATCTGAGTGAGCATTATGGGCTGTCTGTGGAACGGGAAACGCTTCGGGAGGAGCAGTTCAATTTGTACAAAATGAAAAGTACACAGAACAGCGATGCATAAAGAAAACCGCTTCGGCTTTTGCCGAAGCGGTTTTTCGCTTATGCGGGGCAGCGCGGCCGCTGTTTGGTGAACAAGGTACACAAACGGCACAGCAGCCAAAACAGAAAGGAGGCCAGTGCAAACAGTCCGGCCAGAATGCCCAGGGCAGCAGCGGGCAGAGGCACAAGGCCTGTCCAGGGACCGAACAAAACAATTGCCAGCGAATAGCCTGCGCACATCAGTCCCCATACGGTGGCACGCAGAGGAGTGAAAGGCCGGCACACAGTTCCCAAAGCAAGAAGACCGGCATAGGCAATGACCAGCGTGCAAAGGGAAGAAAGCTGTTCGGTAGTCAGGTTCAGCCAGGCGGACGCTGCCATGGCGGCCAGAATGCAAGTTGCACAGGTCAGCCCGCCGGGCAGTGCGCGCAAAAGTACCGTGCGAAGGAAGCGACCGTGAACTTTTTCGTAACAGGGTTCAAAGGTGAGCAAAAAGCCGGGAGCCCCGATCACAAAAAAGCTGAAGACAGAGATCTGAAGGGGAACGAAGGGATAGGGCATGGCAATCAACAACAGCACCAGCGAAATGGTGAAGGAAAAAATGTTTTTGATGAGAAACAATGCGGCAGAACGCTGAATGTTGTTGATGACGCGCCGCCCTTCGTCTACGATGCGCGGCATTACGGAAAAGTTGGAATCCAAGAGGACGAGTTGCGCGACCTGTTGTGCAGCATCGCTGCCGGTGGCCATGGCAATGCTGCAGTCAGCATCTTTCAGCGCCAGAACGTCATTGACGCCGTCACCGGTCATGGCTACGCTGTGGCCGGCCTGTTGCAGCGCGTGAATCAGGACTCGCTTTTGGCCGGGCGTAAGACGGCCGAACACCGTGTACTCCAGCGCAGCGGCACGAAGCTGCTCTTCCGTGGTAAGGGTGGATGCATCGATGTATCGTTCGGCGTTGCGCACACCGGCGCGCCGGGCGATGTCGGCTACGGCTGCGGCGTGATCGCCGGAGAGGATTTTCACATCCACGCCCTGCCGATAAAAGTATTCCAGCGTTTCGTGTGCGTCGGGGCGAAGCGCATCTGCAAGGAAGAAAAAGCCGAGCAGGCTTGCATCGCAGACTTTGCCCGTGGCAGGCGCTTCGGTCGTTCGGGCAAACGCCAGTACACGCAGACCGCGGCTCAGGGCGCTCTCAAGGCTGGCGAGTTCCGGTGCATCATGGGGGAGCACATACTCCGGCGCACCCAATACGTACCACATGCCGTCGGGTGCAAGGCGTGCGGAAAATTTTCGTGCAGAGGAAAAGGGGATTTGTTCGCCACCCGTCCAATCGGGCGCAGAATCACTCGCCAAATACGTCCGCAACGCGCGGGAGGTGGGGTTATCGCTCTCGTCCGCGCGGAGAAAGGCGGCGGCCCATGGAAGCAGCTCATCGCGTTTCAACCCGGGAGCGGGAAGAACATCGGTCACCTCCATGGCTCCTTCGGTCAGCGTGCCGGTTTTGTCGAAGCAGACCACGTCTACACGGGCGAGGTTTTCAATACAGGATAATTCGTGCACAAGCACGCGGCGGCGTGCCAGAATCAGTACGCCCAGTGCAAACGCTACACTGGTGAGAAGGTAAAGTCCTTCCGGAACCATGCCGATCACGGCGGCTACGGTGGATGTGACCGCGTAGTTCATTCCGGTGCGCAGCAAAAAGAACTGCTTCAAAAACATGCAGATTCCCAAAGGTGCCAGCAGGATTCCGATACAGCGGACCAGCTTGTCCAGAGAATTCATCATTTCGGAACGGTGTCGTGTGGGCTTTTTGGCTTCGCGTACCAGCTGAGCGGCATAGGCTTCTTCTCCGACACGGGTAAGACGCGCCAAACAGGTGCCCGCCACAAGAAAGCTCCCGGACATCAGGTCGTCGCCCAGCTGCTTTTGCACCGAAGCAGCTTCTCCGGTCAGAAGCGCTTCGTTGACTTCCGGAGCGCCCTCGCAGACCTGTGCGTCCGCGGGCACCTGGTTGCCGGCCCGCAGAAAAACAATGTCATCCCGCACCAGCTGTTCCGCGGGCAGGTCCATGCGCTGCCCGTTCCGCACGGCGGTGACGGTGGCAACATGCAAAAGCGAGATCTTTTCCAATTCATGCTTGACGCGCAGTTCCTGTACGATCCCGATGAGCGTGTTGAAAAAGATAACACCTAAAAACAGCATGTCGCTGTAAGAGCCAACGGAAAAAAGACAGAACGCCAAAAAGCAGAACAAAAAGTTGAATGGCGTGAGCGCGTTGTCGCGGATGATGCGTCCTGTGGTTTTGGAAAGCGAAGCAGGCGCGATATTGCAAAGCCCTGCTTTTACGCGCTGGGCGACCTGCTCGCTGTTCAGACCCTGATGGCAGTCGACACAAATTCTGTCGACTGTACCAGGTGCTTTTTCGTGTTTCATGGCGGATGGTTCCCCTTTTTTAAAATCGAATGAAAACTGCTCTTATTCAAGAGACGATGCAGCGGTTGTTTTGTATTCACATTCGTTGATAAAAAAGAAAGCAGGCAGGGCGAAAGGCCCTGCCTGCTTCGATCAATCCATCAGGCCGTGGGCCTTTAAAGTGGCAATCAGCATGCTGTTGTTCAACTTTTGAACCATCAATTCTCGAAATTGACAGCTTTTTTCCTTGCCCTGACTGCGCAGCGCTTCCATTTTTTCATGGATTTTCTGCTGCTGGGCAGGAAGTTCTTCGCACAGGTCTTCCAGACGCCCCAACTTTTCCGCAGCGTCTGCTTCCGTGCAGGCAAGACGATATCCGCTCTCGGTACATTCGGTCAAGCGCATGACGCAGCCTCCTTTTATACGGTCAGATGGGGACGGTCCTGGTCGCCGTCCGCCTTGAACAGGAGAAAATGGTCGCTTTCGGTGGTGGAGTAATAATACTCCGTGTTTTCGTACAAGGGGGGCGTCAGATAGTTGGGAAGAATGTTGGCGTCCGTTTCCGTCCGCTGGCAGAAACCGGCAGACGCCATCTGTGCGGCGGAAATCCCTGCACAATAGCAGTCCGCGTATTCGGCGCCGACCTGTTGCATCAGCCGATTGATGCCGGGCCCAAATTCCGGGAACTGTTCCGGCAGCCCAACATAATCCACAATGCGCAGCACCGCGGTC
This sequence comes from Ruthenibacterium intestinale, assembly GCF_040096265.1. Classification (NCBI taxonomy): domain Bacteria; kingdom Bacillati; phylum Bacillota; class Clostridia; order Eubacteriales; family Oscillospiraceae; genus Ruthenibacterium; species Ruthenibacterium intestinale. Next base: position 30,270 of record NZ_JBBMFA010000105.1, on the reverse strand, counting down.
CCGTTGACGGGAACCGTGCGTGTGGCCAGAAGAGAACCATTCAGGTGCCACAGATCGTAGTGCTGCCGCGAATAGGAAAAGTAGCGGCGCGTCAGATACCACAAGTCCTTGAAAGGGCGAAGCTCCGGGTGGGGAACATAGACTTGCGCCAGCTGGCGGGCATCCTGCACCGGCAAAAGTGCCGGGCCGTCTGCCACAGGCAGAATCGTTTTTTGGGCAATGCGTGCGACCGCGTAGGAAGAACGGTCCGCAAGGCGGTAATAGTGGGGAAGACGGCAGGCTTCATATCCCAGAAAGCGATACAGAGACACTACCTGCGGCCGAATATTGTTGCAGGCAGCCATCCGGGCGCCGCACAGGCGGGGAAGCGCATCCAGAAGCTCCATCCCGGCGCCGCTGACGGATTTATCCGCACACCAGATGGAGATCCAGATGTCCGGATGTTCACAGGCATTGGCGCGGATGTAGCCGGCCAGAGCAGCGATGCGTCCCTGTGTCTCACACAAGGCGAATTGCAGGCGGTCGCCGTCCTCATAATAATAAGTAAAAAAATCGTCCAGGTGGACCAGCGGATGGCGCGCTCCCCAGTGTTCATCCAAAAAGCGGACAATGGAGGATTTGTCGTCCCGGCTGGCCAGCCGAAAAGAAAAAGAATGTTTCATACCACGTTCTCCAGGCAAAAAAGCAGGCTGGCGGACCCGCCAGCCTGTCAATTTGTTTTTCAGGCGGTCATGCGTTCAATCAGATCCAGCAGGTCGCCCACATTCTGCAGATCGCGCACATCGGCCAGACCGAACTTCAGACCGAACTTTTTCTCAATCGCTGTCAGCAGATTGATCTGCTCCAGGCTGTCCCAGTCCTCAATGTCGTCGGCGCAGGTCTCGCGGGTCAGAACCAGTTCCTCGTCGTCAAAATTATCGCGGAAAATTTGCTGCACTGCTTCAAAAATCGCATTGCTGTCCATGTTCAAAACGCTCCTTTACAATAGTACGGTCTCCATCACCGTGCACTGCGGCTGATAACCGTCAAATCCGGTGAAAGCGAACGTGCGGTTGCCCTGTTCGTCCTCGGCAACTTTTTCAAACCCGATTGTAGCATAAAAATCCTTTACGGGCAAATTTTTCGCCGTGGGATAATAGAAGCCGTTGATTTTGCGGATGCCCTGCTCCGCGCACACGGCAACCAGGCGGTCGAACATGGCGTGTTCCAGCTGCCGCTTGAAGGTACGGCAGCTCATAATCCAGAGGTCAATGTCAGCCTCGCCCGGGGCAGTTTTATGCGCGATCAGCGCGGTGACGATTCCGTTGTCACCGAATTTGTCCACCAGCCGTCCATAAAGGGTGATGTACTGGTCATCGTTCATCAGGGCTTCTACTTCGGCGGCCGTGTAGCGGCGTGTGGTCAGATTGAACTGGTTGGTTTTGTTGATCAGCTGTGTGATCCGCTCGGCATGAGCCTGGTCAAAGGCGCCGATTTCGCAGTGCATCTCCAGGCTTTTCAAATAATCCTCGTAATTGCCGAAGCTCTGCTCCAGCGCGGCGCGCTGGGCGTTCTGCTTGTACATTTCGTTGCGCTTTTTGTCGTCGGCGGAAAGGGTGGTCACTTCAAAATAACCGGCCTTGTCCAGCGCGCGGATATACATTTCGGGTGCCGTCAATTCCGGAACGGTCACGCCGGGAAGCTCGCGGCGCACAATTTCGCGCTCGGCGGGGTTGTCGTCCATGAACACGAAGCTGTCAGGCAGCAGGTTGATCTGCTGCGCGATGGCGGCAATGTTCCGGTGCTTGGGTTCCCAGTTGGCTTTGAAGCACACGAAATCGTCCAGTTTCAAAATACTGTCAGCGCGCTCAAACCCTTTTTTGGCCATCTCCTCTTCATTTTTGGAGCAGACATTCAAAAGAACACCCAGGCGGGAAAGCTCTTTCAGATACTGCTGGAATTCCGAATAGGCCATGCCGGCGGGTGTCTCCTTGCCAAGCACGATCCCCTCGGGACCGTCATCGCCGATCACGCCGCCCCACAGGGTGTTGTCCAGGTCCAGAACAACGCTTTTCTTGTTCTTGCCGAACAGGCTTTTGATAATGTTGGCAACACTGTGGCAAAGGATCGGGATATATTGCGTGTCCATCGCATATTTGTAAGCGTACCACACCGTCGGGGAGAACCAGTTGTCCAGGCCCACGCTGGCAGCCAGATATGCCAGATCATGCATATAGAAATTGGGGGTCTTGGCGGCGTACTCTGCCGTCATGGTGTTCAACCGGTTGATAAAGTTGACATGACCGTGTGTATCCACGGCGTCCATGCTGCCCATCAGCCGGTAGCCGGGCAGTTCGAAGTTGTTCTGAATGACCGGGCATCCGAATTTGGCCGCGGCGTTCCACAGAGTCTGCCAGCGGGCGCACTCGGCGGAAAACTTTTCTTCCACCTGCTGCGGCGAGTCCGCCTGGGTGGGCAGATTGACAATGTTTTTGGATGATGTGTGAATATAGAGAATGTCCGGCTGGAACGCAGCCAGAGAGCCGTCGTCGAACAAAATGTTTTCGTAGTACAGCGCATATCCGCCCACGTAGAATTCCGGCTGAATTCCTGCGTTCAGCAAAAACAGTTCCAGAATGTTTTTGATCTCGCCGATGGTGGAGCCGCTGAGAATGGCAACTTTTTTGGGAACAAGGCCCTCCTGCGCTGCGAGCTGGCGCTTCAAACTGCGTTTTTTCTGCAAAATCAATCCACTGTCAAATGGATATTCCAGGGTTTGCATACTGTTTCCCTCCGCCTTTTATAGTGTGATATCATTATAATAGAAAGCGAGATAAAAAACAAATCAAAAAGCGAAATTTCACAACAGGGCCGCTTGCAATGGCGGGGGGCATTCGCTATAATAAAGACTACATATGACGCTTTTTGTCGGCGGAATGTGAAACATAATTCAGTTCTTTTTCGTATTTAAGAAAGGGAAGAAATATGCAGTTTACGTTTGCCCATAACAATTTGAATGTGCTGGACCTGGAAAAAGTCTGGCGTTTTACAAAGAGGCTTTGGGGCTTGTGGAGGTGCGCCGGCATGAAAACGATGCGTTCACCCTGGTCTATCTGGGGGATGGCCGCACCGCGCATCTTTTGGAGCTGACCTGGCTGAAAGACCGTAAAGAACCCTACAATCTGGGGGAGAATGAGTTTCATCTGGCGTTCCACGTGGACGATTACGAGGCGGCCCATGCCAAGCATGCGCAGATGGGCTGCATCTGCTATGAAAACCCCGGAATGGGGATCTACTTTATTGCGGACCCGGATGGATACTGGCTGGAGATTGTTCCCGCCAAGTGATCACACGCCGAAGTCTTCCAAAAGCCGTTGCAACTCTTCCTGTGTGGAAACGGGAATGCCGGCTTGAATGAGAGCCGCGTCACCGGGCGGAAGCAGGTTGGTGTAGGCTTCATAACGGGCGATTGGTTCGGTTTCTCCGTCCCGGAACAATGCCAGTTGGCCCTGGTATTCACTGAGCGTATACGAGGGCGGATCTTCCAGACGCGCCTCGGCTTTGGGCGTGATCAGGGGGACGGCGAGGAAATAAAGGCTGATGCATAAAAGAAAAACAGCCGGCCCTGTCAAAAGCAGGCAAAGAGTTCTTCGCATAAAAATCACCTCATTGGCAGTATGGTGCGCGTAAAATGGCTTTATTCCACGAAGCGCGTGTTTTGTGAAGGGCGTGCGCATGGCGCACCCCATTTCTGTGCCATACTATTGTTCGGTGCGGACGTTTGTTCCGCACGGTACATGAATTTGTGGCGCTAAGTCTTTGTAGGAGGCGACTTATCATAGAAAACAGGAAAAGAAGCCCGCAAGGGGCGCGGGGCGCGTCGGCACCCGTGAGAAAGAAGAAAAAGCAAAGCACAGCAAAGCGGATTTGGTTTGGCTTTCTGCGCTTTATTGCAGTGTGCATGTGCCTGGGCATCATTGCGGTGTCCATTGCGTCGGTGCTGCTCAGCATGTATGTGGTGAAGGCCACGGCCAACGACGATACGCTGCTGGATTTGGAAAACATCGCGCAGAGTTATACCAGTATCATCTATTATAAGAGCACGAACGCAGAGGGTCAGGACGAGTGGCTGGAATATCAGACGCTTGACAGCCCGGACGAGAATCGTATCTGGAAAGATCTGGATGATATTTCCGTCAATCTGCAGAACGCATACATTGCCATTGAGGACCAGGACTTCCGTGAGCACAAAGGCGTGAACTTTAAGCGCACGGTGTTCGCTGCCATCAACGAGATCGTGCATGAGGTGACGGGCGTCTGGCTTCGCGGTTCGAAGCAGGGCGCTTCCACCATCAACCAGCAGTTGGTGAAAAACATCACGGACGAGAGTGCCAGTGACGGTACGGCCGGCTATCTGCGTAAAATTCGTGAGATTTTCCGTGCGCTGTCTCTGGACGCGCGGTATTCCAAGGACATGATCCTGGAAGCTTATCTGAATACATTGGGCCTGACCGGTAACATCGGCGGTGTGGAAGCAGGTGCGCTGCGCTATTTTGATAAGCATGCGGGCGACGAAGACAACATTGCCGAGGGCAAGGAGCCGCTGACCATTGCAGAGTGCGCGACCATTGCGGCCATCACCAAGAATCCTACGACCTACAGCCCGATCACAAACCCGGAGGATCATCTGGTCCGCCGGAACAAGGTGATCAGCAACATGTATGAGCAGGGTTATATCACCGAGGAACAGCGGGACGAAGCGCTGGCTGCACCGCTGGTTCTTGCGGAGAAGACCACCGATGAAAATGCGGCCAAACAGACCAACAACAGCTACTTCACCGACGCCTTGATCGATGAAGTGATTACAGATCTGCTGGCGGAGAATCCCGACAATCTGCCGGAAGAAGAGTGGGACAGAAAGGCTGCGGAAAATTATTTCTATACCAAAGGCCTGAAGATCTATTCCACCGTTGTGCCGGAGCTGCAGGCGGAAATGGAAGACGTGTTCAACCGTGCGGAATACTGGCCTGCCTATGAGATCGAGTACGATCCGGGCGATGGGTCCGAGCCGTATATGACGCGCACCAATGCTTCGGGCGTTTCCATCAACTACAAAGGCGAGTTGTGCGCTGTGGTCGGCGGCCTGGGTGCGAAGACTGCAGACCGTACGCTGAACCGCGCCATCGATTCGGTCCGGCAGGTAGGTTCTACCATGAAAGGCGTGGCGGCCTATCCGCTGGCCATTGAGTACGGCTGGGCGGATTACTCCATGACGTATATCGATGCGCCGGTATATGAGGCCGGTGACATGGATGACAACGGAACCGTGTACAAGGATCCCTGGCCCAGCAACTACAGCGGCACCTATACGCGGCAGCCGGTCACGGTCTATGAGGCAATCAAGCAGTCACTGAATACCATTGCCGTAAGAGTTGGCCAGTCGGTAGGCGTGGATGAGATGTACAGCTTTGCAACCGAGACGCTGGGAATCACCACGCTGGATCCGGAATACGATAAAAACCTCGCGCCGCTGGTGCTGGGTTCCATGCATTACGGTATGACCGCATACGAACTGGCGGGCGCTTATATGATGTACGGAAACGGCGGTCAGTTTACCACGCTGCACAGCTATACCACGGTGGAGGACTTCCGCGGAAACGTGATTTTGAAAAAGGATATCACCACCGTACAGGCCATCAGCGAGGATACCGCGTATATCATGAACCGCTTGCTGAAGGGCGTTTTGTACGACAGCGGCGGTACAGCTCGCGGCTTGATGGCGGATGACGCAGGCATGGAGAGCGTGGGTAAAACCGGTACCACCAATGATAACAAGGATATTTGGTATGTGGGCCTGACGCCGTATTACTGCTCGGCGTTCTGGTTCGGCTATGACGAGAGCCTGCCCATGAGCAGTTACAATCCGGGACGTATCAAGCACCCGGGTGCGAGCGCCTGGCGTGAGATTATGGATACCGTGCAGGCGGATGAAACCAAGTATCCGTATAAGGAATGGACCATGCCGGATTCCGTGGTAAAAGATTCGTTCTGTACCGTAACGGGAGACAAACCGGCAGCGGGATGCCCGACGGCTACCGGCTATTACAAAGCTTCGGAAGTAGACGAACGCACTACCTGCCCGGGTCATGGCTCAACAGAATAAACCATTCAAAAGCGGTGTTGCGCATATGCAGCACCGCTTTTTTACCGCAAATGGAACAGAGTGTGTTTTTTCTGCGTACAATTGTGATTGTGGACTGTACAATCTATCTGCATGAATTCCACACATAGCGCGCTCCTTTGACAAATTGCCGAAAAGAATTGGCGAAGAAAAGAAATTCTTGTGTTTAGAAGGAGAACATGCTATGATTGCATTACATTCACAAAATACAAATGTGCGTCATGTGCGCACGAATGGAGGGTACCATGGAAAAGCGCTTCTTGCTTGTGGACGTAAATGTGCTGCCGGAAGTGTTTTTGCGTGTTCTGCGTGCCAAGGAACTTCTGGCAAGCGGAGCAGCTAAAAATATTTCGGTTGCTTCACGGATGGTGGGAGTTTCCCGCAGTGCGTTTTATAAGTATAAAGACTGCATTTTTGATGCGGAAGATGGCAAGGAAGTTTTGACGGTGAACGCGGTCCTTTTGGACGAGACCGGGGCGCTGCAGGCGCTTCTGGCCGGAATTTCCACAGCGGGCGCATCCATTGTGACCATCAATCAGGCCACGCCGGAGAATGGAACGGCGCAGGTTTCCGTAACCATTCGCGCAGGTGGTATGCAAATGTCTCTGGATCAGATGCTCCATCGTTTAAAAGAGCAGCGCACGGTTGTGGATATCCGCCGTGGGGCGTGAGAGAAAGGAAAAGGCAAGATGGCAAAAATTGCAATTTTAGGCTTTGGCACGGTGGGAAGCGGCGTTCTGGAAGTGCTTCGTACCAATGCGGACAAAGCAGCCCGCCGTGCAGGGCAGCCTGTGGAAGTGAAATATATCTGTGATATCCGGGATTTTTCTTCGCATCCGGATGCGGCGCTGTTTGTGAAAACGCTGGACCCGATTTTGAACGATCCCGAAGTGACCGCTGTAGTGGAGACCATCGGTGGAACAAAAGTGGCATATCCTTACGTGAAGGCAGTGCTGGAAAGCGGCCGTCACGTGGCCACCTCCAACAAGGAGCTGGTTGCGACCCATGGCGCGGAACTGCTGGCTCTGGCCCGCGAAAAAGGCGTGTGTTTCCTGTTTGAGGCCAGTGTGGGCGGCGGTACGCCAGTCATTACGCCCATGTATCAATGCCTGGCAGCCAACAATCTCAGCGAAGTGCGCGGAATCGTCAACGGAACCACCAACTTCATGCTGACGAAGATGGAACGGGAGGGCATGGATTTTGAAGGTGCGCTGAAGCTTGCTCAGAGCCTGGGCTATGCGGAGACCATCGATCCGTCGGCGGATGTGGACGGCATTGATGCACAGCGAAAAATCTGCATTTTGGCCAGCATTCTTTTCGGACGGCATTTCTATCCTCAAAATGTAGCTGCGCGCGGCATTCGGGATGTGAGCGTCAAAGACATTGCTTTGGCCAGACGGCAGAATGCAGCAGTCAAACTGATCGCGTGGGCCAAGCAGACGGAAGACGGGCCGGCTTTGGCGGTGGAACCCATGCTGGTACCCCGGGAAAGCCAGCTGGCGGGCGTGGACGATGTGTTCAACGCTGTGATGGTGCGCGGTGACATTCTGGGCGATGTGATGTTCTATGGCAAGGGCGCAGGCAAACTGCCCACCGCCAGCGCCGTGACCGCAGATGTGTTGGATGCGCTGCGCAATGGCGGGTCCATTCATGAGAGTCTCTTTTGGACGGACAGTGAGCCGATGGAAGGCGTTTACGAGGACGCGTCTCCGGCTGACCGCTATGTAAGGGCCGAGGGCGGCGCTGCAGCGGTGCGGGCTGTGTTCGGCGATGTGGAGATTTTGGACGAGGCGGACGGAGAGATCGCTTTTGCGCTGCGCGGCAAGTCTGTTGCGCAAACGCGTGCACTGTGCGAAGAAGCAGCGCGGCAGGACGTGCGCGTAAAAAATGTTTTGAAATGGCTGACGCTGTGAGAGGGTGAAGCGTATGATAACGGTAAAGGTCCCAGCGACCAGCGCCAACATCGGCGCGGGATTTGACTCCTGCGGCCTGGCGCTTCAACTGTATAACACCGCCCAGATGGAGGAGTTCGATGGGGTGGACATTCAGAGTGCGGACGGCACTCCCATCCCCACCACGCCCGGCAACCTGATTTACCGCACGGTGAAAGAGGTGTACGACGTGTGCGGGCGTTCGCTGAAGGGACTGCGCCTCATTCAGACGAATCCCATTCCCATGGCGCGCGGGCTGGGGTCATCGTCTGCGTGCATCGTAGCCGGAATTCTGGGGGCGAATGCACTGTTGGGCAGTCCCATGGCACAGCAGGATATGCTGACGCTGGCCACAAAGATCGAGGGACATCCGGACAATGTGGCACCCGCATTTTTGGGCGGCTTCGTGGTCTCTGCCTACGATAAGGGACGGGTCTTTTCGCTGAAAAAGGCGATCGCAAGTTCCATCACATTTGCGGCGTTTGTGCCCAATTTCAAATTGCTGACAGAAAAGGCGCGCGCCGCCCTGCCCAAAAGTGTGGCGCATGTGGATGCGGTGTACAATTTGTCCCGCGCGGCACTTCTGGCAACGGCTTTCTGTGAGGAGCGGTACGACTTTTTGCCCATTGCCACCAAGGATTGCCTGCATCAGCCGTACCGTCTGCCGTTGATTGAGGGCGGCGAAGACGTGTTTGCACTGGCGGACGGCTTGGGCGCGCTGGCCACGTTCATCAGCGGCGCAGGCCCCACCATTCTAGCTGTGGTGCGCAAAGAGGATGCAGATGCGTTTTTTGCCCGCGCAAGCGAGGCGTTAAAAGCAGACCAGGCGCTGGCGGCTTTCAGCCTGCACCGCCTGGATGCGGACAACGAGGGCGCGCGGGTGCTTTGAATATCAGAAAACGAGGGGAAGAGGGAAAGCAATGGCTTTGATTGTGCAGAAATTTGGCGGCAGCTCGGTGGCCAACCGTGACCGGTTGTTCAACGTGGCGCGCATTGTGGCCAATACCCACAACGAAGGCAACGACGTGGTGGTCGTTGTTTCCGCGCAGGGAGATACCACGGACGATTTGATTGCGAAAGCGGGCGAGATCACACACGATCCGTCCAAGCGGGAGTTGGATATGCTGCTGGCCACAGGAGAGCAGATCAGCATTGCTCTGCTGGCCATGGCGCTGGCGGAGATCGGTTGTTCGGCCATCAGCCTGACGGGCTGGCAGGCAGGATTCCACACGGACCGGGCCTACAGTCGTGCCCGGATCAAGGATCTGGATACCGAGCGCATTGAAAGCGAGCTGGCACGCAACCGTGTGGTTGTGGTAGCGGGATTCCAGGGACTGAACCGGTATGATGACATCACCACACTGGGACGGGGCGGGTCCGATACCAGTGCAGTGGCAATCGCGGCGGCGCTGCATGCGGATCTGTGTCAGATTTATACGGATGTGGATGGTGTGTACACCGCCGATCCGCGGGTGGTCCCCAATGCGCGCAAACTGGATACCATTACATTTGACGAGATGCTGGAACTGGCGAGCCTGGGCGCACAGGTGCTCAACAACCGCAGTGTGGAGCTTGCAAAGAAATATTCTGTCAATCTGGAGGTGCGTTCGTCTTTGACGAATGTGCCGGGCACCATTGTTAAGGAGGTCGTGGACGTGGAAGGAATGCTGATCAAAGGCGTAGCCAAGGACGATAAGGTGGCTGCTGTTTCAATTCTGGAGGTGCCCGATCAGCCGGGTATTTCTTTTAAAGTGTTCAGCCTGATGGCGCAGAACAAAATCAACATCGGAATTATTCTGCAGTCGGTGGGCCGCAGCGGGAACAAGGATCTGCTGTTTACCGTTCCGCTGGAAGATGCGCCGCTGACCCAGCGCCTTTTGGAGGAAAACCGCAGCCGTTTCGGCGGGCGTGAGATCAAGGTGGACACAGATGTGGCGAAAGTCAGCATTGTGGGCGCCGGCATGCAGAGCCATCCGGGCGTTGCGTCCAAAATGTTTGAGACGCTGTATGAGAACAACATCAACATTCAGATGATTGCCACCAGCGAGATCAAGCTTTCGGTCATCATCAAAAAGGAAGAGGCGGACCGCGCTGTGGCAGCTGTGCACGATGCATTTTTCCGTTGATGCGCTGGCTATTTACAGCTGACTGTGGTATACTAAAAGGCAGGCTTTTTCAGAGCCTGCCTTTTCGCATTTTTCATATCTTCAGGGGGGAATCATTTGACCAGAAAAGCAGCCAGTCCGCGTCAGGTGCGGCAAGAGCATCTTGCACGGAGAGAACAGGAGCTTTCACGCCGGCGCAGAAAAGCACAGACGATGCCCCGCTATCAGGATGAGAAAAGGCGGGAACGAAAAGAGCGCAGTGCAAACGAGGAGAAGAACATGGAGAAAAGGGTGCAGCTGGCGCCGGAAAAGACAGACGAAGCATGGCAGGTCCGGCAGGAGTATGTGGCGCCGGCTGCCACGCGCGAACCGGTGCGGCGGGCTGAGCGCCGGAAGAAAAAAGGGCTGGCCCTTTGGAGTGGGCTGATGCTTCTGGTGGTTCTGGGTGCCGCGGGCGTTTTGATTTTTATGGCCACCCAGCAGCGGATCCGTGAGGAAGAGCGGGCTGAATCTCTCTCCGCTCTGGCGGAACAGGCGGTCTCGGCTGTGGTGGAAGAACCCGAAGTGCTTGGCCCCAGTGACCCGGATCTGTGGAGCCTTCTTTTGGCGAACACGACGAATCCTCTTCCGGAGGGATATGCTCCGGAGCTGGCCAGTGTAGGGTACGACTTCCGGGGAATTGAGCAGTTTGTGGACGAGCGCATTCAAAAACCGCTGCTGGACATGCTGGCGGCAGCCGAGGCGGACGGCGTTCATCTGCAGGTTCGTTCGGCATACCGCAGTCATGAGAGCCAGACCATTTTGTTTGAAAGCATGAAGCAGGATTACATCGCGCAGGGCTATACTGAGGAAGAGGCGTACGCCGCAACGAAAAAATGGCGCAATGTGCCGGGCACTTCGGAGCACGAGACCGGTTTGGCGGCGGACATTGTGGCCGTAGGATATGGCGGCAGCCTGGACAGCAGCCTGGAGCAGACCCCGGAAGCGCAGTGGCTGTATGAAAATGCCGCGGATTACGGGTTTATTCTGCGGTATCCCAAGGATAAGACGGAGATCACGGGCACCAGCTTTGAGCCGTGGCATTACCGCTATGTGGGTGTCGAGGATGCGCAAAAGATCATGGATGCAGGCGTGTGCCTGGAAGAATATCTCGGAAAGGTTGAATGAAAACGGGCTTGCAGCTTCGTTTTTATCATAGAAACAAAACAGCAAAGGATTTTGGACGATGGAGAGAAAACAAATCGCAGACGGCGTATATCTGACGGCATTACCCGCCGGGCAGTTTCATCGCTGCCGGGTTTCGATCAATTTTATCTGGCCGGCTGACCGGCAGTGGGCGACAGCGGAGGCGTTGATGCCGCTGCTGATGGAGCGCTGCTGTGCAGATTGTCCGGATATGACGCTGCTTTCCAAAAAGCTGGCGCGGCTGTATGGCGCCTCGCTTTCGGTGGACGGTGTTGTAAACAGCGGAAGCCGCGTGCTGACGGTGGCTGTGGGCGGCATCAAGGATGAGTTTGCTCTCAATGGGGAAAAGCTCAGTGAAGAATATGCTGCGCTGGCATTGGGAACGGCGTTTCGTCCGTATTTCGTGGACGGTATGTTTGATCCCGAGGCGGTGGCCATTGAAAAAGAGCAGCTGCGGGAACTGATCGCCAGCGAAATGAATGAGAAACGCGCTTACTGTGTTCGCCAGGCGCGGCGCAAGTTTTTTGGCGATGCGCCGGCAGGTGTGGAGCGGTACGGTTATGCACAGGAAGTAGACGGGCTTACACCTGAGACGGTGACCCGCGCATTCTTTCGGATGCTTCGCTCTGCCCGCATTGAGGTGATGGCCCTGGGGGCGGATGCGTGCGCGGTGGAACAGAGTGTTTTAAAGGCTCTGGAAGGGATCGAGCGCGCTCCCGCGGATCTGCCTGCGGCATTTGCACAGCCGGCTCAGGCAGAGCAGAGTTTTGAAGAACCGATGGATACCGCCCAGGGAAAACTGTGCCTGCTGTTTACGGCCGGCCAGCCTCAGCGGCCGGAAAAACTGAGCGCGGCGCGGGTGGCGGTGGCTCTGCTGGGCGGAACCGCTACGTCACGGCTGTTTGTCAATGTGCGTGAGAAGCGCAGCCTGTGCTATTACTGTGCGGCCTCTTATGCGTCCATGGCCGGCTTGCTGTGCATTGACAGCGGCGTGGAACACCAGAATGCCAAAGCGGCGAAACAGGCTATTTTGGAGGAGCTGGATGCCCTGAAAGAAGGCCCCATCACCGCCAAAGAGCTGGCTGACACAAAGCGCAGCCTGAAAAACCAGCTGGGTGCAGTGGGAGATACTCTGCAGGGAATGGAAAACTGGTACTTTGGGGAGATCATGCGGGGAAGCCTGTTCACGCCTCAGCAGGTGATGGAACAGGTGGACGCGGTGACGGAAGAAGATGTGCGGAATGTGTTGCGCATGTTTACGCTTTCGGTTTCCTACACGCTGACGAAAGGAGAGAATGCGCATGTCTGAGACCAGCAAACAGGCGGTCGAGCGGGCAACAGCCTTTGAAAAAACGGTTCTGCCCAACGGCCTGACGGTTCTGGTGCATCCCATGCCCGGCTTTACCGGCGTTTATGCGCTGTATGGTACAAAGTTCGGCAGCATCGACCGCTCCTTTGTTCTGGATGGAAAGCGCTGGGATCTGCCCGCCGGTGTGGCGCACTTTCTGGAGCACAAAATGTTTGAGAACGAAGAGGGGGACGCTTTTACGCTTTATGCGAAAACGGGCGCCAATGCCAACGCGTATACCAGCTTCGATAAAACCTGTTATCTGTTTTCGGCCTCCAGCCGCACAGAGGAAAATCTGGACATTCTGCTGAGCTTTGTGTCCCGCCCGTATTTTACGGAAAAGACCATTGCCAAAGAGCAGGGAATCATCGGGCAGGAAATTAAAATGTACGACGATTCCCCCGATTGGCGGCTGATGTTCAGCGTCTATCAGTGCCTGTACGGGCAGCATCCGGTGCGCGAAGACATCGCCGGAAGTGTGGAGAGCATCGCAGAAATCACGCCGGAAATGCTGTATGCCTGTGCAGATGCGTTTTATCGCCCCCAAAACATGGCGTTGGCTGTGGCGGGCAATGTGACCATGCAGCAGGTGCTGGATGCGGTGGAGCGGGCTGCTATCCCGGAGAAGACGGGTGTGGTGGAACGCATTCCGGTGTGCGAGCCCCGGCAGGTGGCCGAGAAGGAGCGGTCCTTCTCCATGCCGGTGTCCAAACCGCTGCTGGGCGTGGGCTTTAAAGAAGCTTTGCCCGAGCCGGAGAATCAGTTGAAGCTGGAATTCCTCTGTGACATTCTCACCGAATTGATTTGTGGAAGCATGACGCCGCTGTATCGGAAATTGTATGACGAGAATCTGGTCAGTCCGGGATTTTCCGGTGAAATCCTCAGTGTGCCCGGCGCTTTGTGCACGGTCTTCGGCGGTGAGACAAGCCGCCCGGAATATGTGCGGGAGCTTCTCTTGCAGGAAATTCGCCGTCTGCGCAGCGAGGGTGTGGATGCAGAACTGTTTACGCTGTGCAAAAATCAGCTGTATGGTGAGCTGATTGCAGATCTGGAGAATATTGACGATGTGGCGGCAGGCCTGTTCAGTGCGTTCAGCCGTGGCCGCACACCCGCAGAGGAAATCGACACGCTGGCTGCCATTACGCTGGAAGACGTGAACGGCGCGCTGCAGAATTTGCTGCAGGAAGAGTACAGTGCCACCGTGATCATCCGCCCCGCAGGGGAAAAGAAAGGGGAACTTGCTTCATGATCAACCATGTAACTTTTCCGGGGCTGGGCCTTTCCATGACCATCAACCGGGTGGCGTTTACCGTGTTCGGCGTGCCGGTGTACTGGTACGGAATCTGCATCGCTTTGGGGTTGGTGTTGGGATTGGCCTTCGCTTTTTCCAAGGCACGCAGCTATGGCATTGATTCGGACCGCATGATCGATGTGGTCATGCTGGCGACGCTGTGCGCCATTGTGGGCGCCCGCGCTTATTATGTGGTTTTTGCCCCGTTTGAATATGAAAGCCTGTGGGATATGATCAACCTGCGTGACGGCGGCCTGGCCATTTATGGCGGTGTGCTGGCGGCGTTTGTCTCTGCGCTGTTCCTTTGCCGCTGGCGCAAGGTGCCCACGCTTCCCATGTTCGATCTGGCGGCCATGGGCTTTCTGATCGGGCAGGGGCTTGGTCGTTGGGGAAACTTCTTCAACCAGGAAGCCTTTGGCACCAATACCACCCTGCCCTGGGGCATGTACAGCGAAGGAACGCAGAACTATCTTGCATCGGTGCAGGCAACGCTGGCGGCACAGGGCGTGACCGTAGACCCATCCCTGCCGGTTCATCCGACCTTCTTGTATGAAAGCCTGTGGTGCCTGTTGGGATTTGTGGTGCTGTTTTTGTATCAGAAACGGCGCAAATTCCACGGCGAGATTTTCCTGCTGTATATCATCTGGTACGGTGCCGAGCGCTTTATCGTGGAAGGACTGCGCACCGACAGTTTGGAGACCGTTGGCGGCATCCGCGTCAGCCAGCTGCTGGCACTTGTGTCCGTGATCGGTGCGGCAGGTGTCTGGCTGTGGCAGCGGAAGGTGCATCGGGGTCAACCTTTGATGGTTACTTACCCGGTGGTGGATAAGCGTTTGGACGGCCCCGCGGTTTTGACCTGGAACGTAAACGAGACGCCCAGTGTGCAGGAACTGAAGGAGCGCATTGACCGGCTGGTGGAACAGGAGAAGGCGGCGGAGAGCAAGAAAGAGGCCGCCGAAACGGAAGCGGCACCGGCTGCTGAGGAAAAAACACAGCCCAAAGCGGCAACGGTGCGCAAGCCCCGTGCGGATCGCGCAAGGGTATTGGAACGCCGCGCTGCACGACAGACGGTCAATGTTCATGCAGAGGCGGCGCGGGCGCTGCGCTCACTGGGAAACGAGCGGCCCAGCCGCCGGCGCATCCGGCACTGAGCACATCCGAGGGGGGAGAGAACAAGATGGCAAAGCTGATCAGCGGCAAAGAGCTGGCCGCACGTGTCAAACAGGAAGTGGCGCAGGAAGTACAAGCGCTGCGTCAAAAGCAGATCACCGTCCGTCTGGCAGTCATCATTGTAGGAGAAAATCCGGCAAGTATGACCTATGTGGCGGGCAAGGCGCGGGATTGCGAGGCCTGCGGGATCGAATCGGATGTGATTCGGCTGCCGGAGCAGACCACCGAGGCGGAATTGCTGGAGCGTGTGCGCGCCTGCAATGAGGATCCTTCGGTCAATGGACTTTTGGTACAGCTGCCGCTTCCCAAACATATTTGCGAAAAGAATGTGATCGATGCCATTGCACCGGAAAAAGATGTAGACGGTTTTACGCCGGTGAATGTGGGAAAAATGGTGATCGGTGAATCCTGCTTCCTGCCCTGCACACCTGCGGGCTGTTTGGAGATGCTGCGCAGCACGGGCCTTTCCATGGCGGGCAAGAACGCTGTTGTGGTGGGCCGCTCCAATATTGTGGGAAAACCCATGGCGCTGTTGTTGTGTGCGCAGAATGCCACTGTGACGCTGTGCCATTCCCGTACACAGGATCTGGCGGAGATCTGCCGCCGGGCGGATATTTTGGTGGTAGCTGTGGGACGCGAGAGGTTCATCACCGGTGATATGGTCAAACCCGGCGCGGTGGTCATCGATGTGGGAATCAACCGCGGCGCGGATGGAAAGCTGCACGGAGATGTGGATTTTGAAGCGGCCAGCGAGAAGGCTGCTTTCATCACGCCCGTGCCCGGAGGCGTGGGCCTGATGACCCGCGCGATGCTCATGCGCAATACTCTGGAGGCTGCCAAGCGGCAGAGAGGACAGGCGGAATGAATTTTTTGCGGAAATACGGCTGGCTGGCGGCCATCTTTGCCGTTCTGCTGGGCGCGGTCTTTTTTGTGGGTCCCGGCCGGGAAATGGCTGCCGGAACGGACATTACCTCGGAAGAAATTATGATCGGCGATATGATTTATGACCGGCAGAACCCGCAGGACCCGGCGCGCATTCTCCTTCAAAGGTATGTATCTCCCCTGACAGAGCACAGCCTGGGACGCAAGTATGTCACGGATGTTTATGTTCAGGATGGGACGCTTCCTTCTGAGGACTTTGAAACGTACGATTCACAACCCGGCCTGGCGGGCATTGTATATGGTCTGGCGGACCGTCTTCTGCCTTTTTCGCCGCAAACGCGACTGGCTGTTTTGCATGGTGTCAACGGGGTGTTGTACTGTTTGATGCTGACGGTGATCCTTGGCTGGGCGGCGCGCTGGTTCGGAAAAGGTGCGATGTTTCTGAGCGCTGTATGCGCGGCAGCAATCATGCCGCATACCTTCAGCTTTGCCACCAATCTGTATTGGCTTGGCTGGGTGCAGATGCTGCCCATGGCGGTCATGTGCTTTACACTGCGACGGGGCCTTCCGGCCCGGCATTGCGGCCTTCGGTTGTTTTTGAGCGCATTTATCCCATGCCTGATCCGTTTTTTGTGTCAGTACGAGTATGTTTCGGATGTGTGCATCTGCCTGATGGTGCCGGTTTTGGTGCAGCTTTGGGCAGAACCGGACGGCGCGCGGCGCTTTTGGCGCACAGCAGTTCCGCCGACCGTGGGCGCATTGGCGGCCTTTGGCGCATCGGTAGTGTATAAACTCTGCGTGCTGGCGCGGCTGGACGGCGGATTTGCAGCTGCATGGAAGAGGTTTATGGAACCGGTGGCAGTTCGCCTGTTTGGAAAAGCCTCGGAAGCCTATGAGTATTCACAAGAGGCTTCGCAGGCAAGTTTGCCGGAGACCTTCCGCCGGGTTTTGAAAACGCCTTTGTATGAGGTGGGCGGCATTCGGGTGCAGCTTTGGCATTTCCTGGCACTGGCGGCAATGGCACTGTTGCTGGTGGCGGTTTTGTGGGCGCTGCGCCGGGGTACACAGAGCCGCGGCGCACAGCTGAGTTTTGCGTTCTTAAGTTTTTTGGCGGCAGCTTCCTGGCTGGTGCTGGCCAAGCCCCACAGCTATGTGCATGTGGGATGGGCCCAGGCAACCTTTTTTATGCCGTTCCTTTTGTGTCTGCCTGCTTATTGGATTCTGGCTGCGGGAGACCTGCTGCGTTTTTTCGGAAAAAGCAGGCACAGCGCTTGACATTTTTGCATCGTTTGTGGTATAGTGTATGAGCCGCTTGGTTTGGGCTCCTGAAGTGTCGGTGCTTGCCGGCCGCCTGTTTGTCCAGCGAGACTTATGAAAATGAGGGAAACAAATGTACGCAGTGATCGTTACCGGCGGTAAACAGTACCGCGTGGAAAAAGGCGACGTCATCTTCGTTGAGAAGCTGAACGCCGAGGCTGAGAGCACTTACACCTTCGACAACGTTTTGGCGGTTGGCGAAGAGGGCAGCGTGAAATTCGGCACTCCGGTTGTGGAGGGCGCGAAAGTCACCGGCAAAGTTCTGAAAAACGGCAAAGGCAAGAAGATTACCGTTCTGACCTATCGTCCCAAAAAGGACTCCAAGCGCAAGAAAGGTCATCGTCAGCCGTATACCAAGATTGAGATCACCGAGATCAACGGTTAATAGGGGAGGGTATTTAACATGGCACATAAAAAAGGCGTAGGTTCTACCAAAAACGGCCGTGATTCCGAGTCCAAGCGCCTCGGTGTGAAACGCGGCGACGGCCAGTTTGTACTCGCCGGCAATATTTTGGTCCGTCAGCGCGGCACTCACATCCATCCGGGTGAGAATGTGGGCCGCGGAAGCGACGACACGCTGTTCGCTCTGGTTGATGGCCGCGTTTCTTTTGAGCGCGTCGGCCGTGACCGCAAGCAGGTCAGCATCAAGCAATAAGTTGTTTTTGCAAGCCGGGGCAGTTGTCCCGGCTTTTTTGTGTGAACGGGGAATACTAAAACCGACCGTGAGACACTGCGCGCAATGCCGCGCATCAGAAAAGGAGACGCTATGTTTATCGATACCGCTCAAATCTACATCAAGGCGGGCAATGGCGGCGATGGTGCCGTCGCCTTTCATCGTGAAAAATACGTGGCGGCCGGCGGCCCGGATGGCGGCGACGGCGGCCGCGGCGGCAATGTGGTGTTTGTGGCCGATTCCAATCTTTCCACGCTGATGGATTTTCGCTACAAACGCAAGTACGTGGCACAGACGGGTGAGAATGGCCGCGGAAGCCGCTGCAACGGGAAAAATGCGCCCGATCTGGTGATTCGGGTTCCCCGGGGAACTGTGGTTCGGGACGCGCAGAGCAATCTTGTGATTGCGGATATTTCCGGTGACGAGCCGGTTGTCATTGCAAAAGGTGGCAAGGGCGGCTGGGGCAACGTGCACTTTGCCACGCCGACCCGGCAGATCCCCAAATTTGCCCGGCCCGGGCAGAGAGGGGAGGAACTGACCGTTCGTCTGGAATTGAAACTGATTGCGGACGTGGGCCTGGTCGGATTCCCGAATGTTGGCAAAAGCACACTGATTTCTGTGATCAGCGCGGCAAAACCCAAAATTGCAAACTACCATTTTACGACCTTGTCGCCGGTGCTGGGTGTGGTCAAGGTAGGGCCGGAAGCCAGTTTTGTGGCGGCGGATATCCCGGGTTTGATTGAAGGTGCGGCTGACGGTGTGGGCTTGGGCCACGATTTTCTGCGCCATGTGGATCGCTGCCGCCTGCTGCTGCATGTGGTGGACGTGTCCGGCTGTGAAGGCCGCGACCCCAAGGATGACTTTGAAAAAATCAATACCGAACTGGAACGCTTTTCGCCGGAACTGGCCCAGCGCCCGCAGATCGTGCTGGGAAATAAATGCGATATTGCCAGCAGCGAACAGATCGAGGATTTTCGGTCGTTTGTGGAAGAAAAGGGACTTTTGTTCCTGCCGGTCAGCGCGGCAACGCGGCAAGGATTGGATGCACTGCCTGGCCTGGTCTATGAGCGGCTGAAAGAACTGCCGCCGGTGGCGGTGTATGAACCGGAATATGTAAAGCCGGACCCGGCGCTGAAAGATCCCCGTGCGTTCTCTGTTACCAAAGAGGACGAGCACGTGTGGAATGTGGATGCGCCGTGGCTGGAGGACATTCTGGCGGGCAGCGATGTGGACGATTACGAAAGTCTGCAGTATTTTCAGCGGCAGCTGCAGGATAGCGGCGTGATTGCCAAGCTGGTGGAAATGGGTGTTGAAGAGGACGACACCATCTGCATTGGCGAATATCAATTTGACTATGTGTTCTGACAAAGGAGGGCGCGCGCATGTTGTTTGAGGCGAATCCGGGTGAAAAGATCGACATTCGGGAACAGTCTCCCTTGTCTCTGGCTTTTGTGGGAGACGGAGTTTTCGAACTGCTGGTGCGCGCCCGTTTGGTGGAATACACACGGCTGGTGCCGAACCAGCTGCATCGGCACGCGGTCCGCTTCGTTTCGGCCCGCGGCCAGTGCCTGGGGCTGGAGGCGATTCTTCCGCTGCTGGATGAAGAAGAGCTGGCGGTGGTGCGGCGCGGCAAAAATGCCAGCAAAGCCACTGTGGCGAAACATGCGACGCCGCAGGAATACCGGGCGTCCACTGCATTGGAAGCGCTGTTCGGCTGGCTGTATCTGCAGAAGCGGGAAACGCGTATTTACGAGCTCTTTTCCAAGGTGTGGGACGCAATCGACGCGGCCGCCCAGACGGAATAAACGAAAAGCGCGGCGTGTATTCCAAGAGCTTGCTTTGGAAAACACGCTGCGCTTTTGTGCGTACAAATTGTTAAGGGGATCGAAGGTTATTTGCAGTTGGATGCGTTGCGGCTGTTGGAGCTGGTAGCTCGACCGGAAACTTTGCCAGTGGTTTTACTGGTCGTCTTGTTGCTGGTCTTGCTGGAGCTGGTGCGGTTGCTCGTTTTGTTCTGAGTGCTGCGATTATCCATTGTCATTTCACCTCCTGACACCCATAGTATCTGCAAGTTTTTCGCGCAATATACGAGAGGAAAAATTTATGAGTGATTCCTATTTTGAGGCTCGGGAACGGGAGCTGCTGGGCGAACAATACCAGAAGATGTATGCCTCTGCCCAGCACGTTTACCGTGCGGTGACGGTGAATCTGCTGCGCACCGATGCGCAAACATTTGCCCGCAGTGCCGATTTTCTGGAAGGTCCGGCACCTTTCTGCCCGGAGAGTTTTTATTTGAAAGAAAATACGCGGCCCGGCCGGCATCCCTATCATCATGCAGGAGTTTATTATGTGCAGGAGGCGAGTGCGGCGGCACCGGCAGCTCTTTTGAATGTTCAGCCGGGAGATCGGGTTCTGGACCTGTGTGCCGCACCGGGCGGAAAATCCAGTCAGCTGGGTGCCCGTCTGCAGGGAAAGGGACTTTTGGTTTCCAATGAGTATGTGGCCGCGCGTGCGCAGATCCTGAAAAACAATCTGGAACGAATGGGAATTTTCAACGCCTGGGTGTTGAATGAGGACGCTTCGCATGTGGCGGATGCGTTTCCGGAGTTTTTTGACAAGGTTTTGGTGGATGCACCCTGCTCCGGCGAAGGGATGTTTCGGAAGGAAGAGGAGGCGCTGCGCCAACATTCGCAGGCATTGGTTCGTCAGTGCTCCGAAATGGGCGCGGAGATTTTAGAGCACGCTGCGCGCTGTTTGGCACCCGGCGGTCTGTTGTGCTATTCCACGTGCACCTTTGCCCCGGAAGAGGATGAAGGGCAAATCGGCCGCTTTCTTTCGCGCCACCCGGAGTTCTCACTTTTGCCGGTTCGGCTTGCGGCTGGAAGTCCGGGCGAAGAGGCCCGCCGCTGCGGTTGGGATTTCGATGCGTCTTTGTGCTGGCGCATTTACCCGTGCCATGGCGGCGAGGGACACTTCATGGCGCTTCTGCAAAAGGCTGGAACGCCTCAGCCCGGGCGCTCTGTTTCACACAAGGCAAAACCTGCCAAAGAATGCGGGCAGTTTTTAGACGAAATGTTCGGACAGCTGCCCGGCATTCCAGTGCAGAATGGCGACCGCTGGTATCTTGTGCCGGAACTGGCGTCTCCTGCGGGGCGTCTGCGTACCGTCCGCTGCGGAGTGGAACTGGGCAGTGTGGTCAAGGGAAGGTTCGTTCCTGCGCATGGACTGGCCATGGCGTTCGGCAGTCTTTGCCGCAATACAGAACAGCTGACGCTGGCAGACCCCAGAACAGCCGCCTGGCTGCGGGGGGAAGAGATTGCGGCAAAAACAGCAGGGAATGGATGGACCGCAGTGCTGGTGGACGGATTCCCGCTCGGATGGGGAAAATGCAGTGCAGGACGTGTTAAAAACCACTATCCGAAGGGCCTGCGGAACTTGGGATAGTTGATTTTGCTTTCTTTGTATGGTATACTTATTTGGTTAAAATGGTAGGATTATACTAATTTATTAGGGGGTTCCTGTTATGTCAGGGCATAGTAAATGGAATAACATCAAGCGCAAGAAAGAAAAGACAGACGGTCAGCGCGCGAAGATCTTCACCAAGATCGGACGCGAGATGTCTGTTTGCATTAAGGCCGGCGGCCCGGACCCCGCGGTGAATGGTAAGCTGCGCGATCTGATTGCCAAGGCGAAAAGCCTGAACGTGCCGAACGACAATATTCAGCGTATTATCAAAAAGGCACAGGGCGCGGAAAAAGACGATTACGAAAGCATCACTTACGAAGGATACGGCCCCAATGGCATCGCCATGATGGTGGAGACCCTGACGGACAACCGCAACCGCACCGCGGGCAATCTGCGTCATTACTTTGATAAATTCGGCGGCAATCTGGGCAATAACGGATGCGTCAGCTTTTTGTTCAGCGAACAGGGCGTGATCGTTCTGGACGTGGAAGGCAAGGATGAGGAGACCGTGATGGAGGATGCCTTCGACGCCGGTGCAGACGATTTCGATATGGCGGACGATGTGGCGGAGATCACCACTTCTCCCGCGGCGTTCAGTGATGTGCGCGCGGCGCTGGAGGAAAAAGGCTACAGCTTCATTTCTGCGGACGTGGCGATGGTGCCGTCCACGCGCACTGCGCTGACCGATCCGGATGCCATTAAAAATATGGGACTGCTGCTGGATCATCTGGAGGACGATGACGACGTGCAGAACGTGTGGCACAACCTGGAAAACGAAGAAGATTTGGACCGCTGAGTGTCCTGCCTTGTGAATGGATAGAGAAAGGAAGGTGACGGCTTTGCCCAACCAGATCATATGCGACAACTGCATGTCCTGTGTGGACGAAGGGCTGGCCGAATGCCCGTTCTGCGGAGCCAAATTTGAAAACCGGAATCCCCGGGGAACGCTGCCGGCCTACAGCCTTTTGGCGGGCCGCTACACCATCGGGGCATGTATCGCCGTGGATGGAGAGGGCGTGACCTATCAGGCCATTGACGTTACCAATGCCCATCGTGTGGTCATCAAGGAATATGTCCCGGTCACCATGTGTGCCGCCCGCACCCGCGAAGGGGCGGTGGTGCCGCGCGCCGGAAAAGAAGTCATGTTCAAAACCACGCGCATGGATTTTGTGGATTTGTACCGCAGTCTTGTTACGCTGGGGCGGACGGAGGGCCTTGTGACGGTGCTGGATTTGGTGGAGACCAACAACACCGCCTACGCAGTGCGTGAACCGGACGAGGGCGAGACGCTGCAGGCTTATCTGGATGCACGGGAAGAGCCTTTGACACAGGAAGAAGCGCTGATGCTTCTGCGCCCGGTGGTATATGGCGTGGAGGCCATGCACCGCATGGGGCTTTTGCACCGCGGAATCAGCCCCGAAACCGTATTCATCACGCCTGCCGGGGCAAAATTGTCCGGGTATGCGACACTTGGCCTGCGCAATGCGGGCGGTGAGCTGAAAAGCCAGCTTGTGGATGGATATGCGGCTCCGGAGCAGTATGCTGTTGCAGAGTTTGACGGAAAATATACCGATATTTACAGCCTGGGCGCTTTGTTTTACCGTGCGTTGACAGGGCATACCCCGCTGGCGGCCAACCTGCGCAGAATGAATGACAATATGCTGCCGGCCCACCGTGTGAACCGGGAACTGCCGGGGTATGTTTCCACGGCAATCGGCCGCGCCATGCGGCTGAATCCCAGCGAGCGGCCTCAGTCTGCGTCGGATTTGCTGGCGGCTATCACCACCCCAACGCGCTTGGACTCAAAGTTCCATTTGACGAGCCGTCAATGGAAGTTTGTGGCCATTGCCGCAGGTGGACTGCTGCTGGTGATCCTGCTCAGCGTATGGGCGATTTTGAGCGCTGTGGGCGGCGGGGAAGAGTCTTCTTCCTCTTCTGTTTCGACATCTGCCTCTGCATCTCAAAGTCAGAGCAGCTCTGCACAGAGCAGTTCTTCTCAGTCTGTCGCGGAAAAAGTTTCGGTCCCCAACTTTGTGGGCAACCTTTATCAGGATATCATCGACAGCGATACCTATAAGGAGACATTCCTGTTCACAACGGAATATGAGTACAGTGATGATTACGACGAAGGAAAGGTCATTCGTCAGGAGCCTGCCTTTGGCACCAAAGTTTCGCCGGGGGCGACCATCAAGCTGTACGTCAGCAAAGGCCCTGAATACGCCACGATTCCCACGAACATCGTGGGCTTGAGCAAAGGCGATGCACAACAGCTTTTGCGCGAGAATAACATTTTGTTCGAAATTGTGGAGACGGACAATCCGGACGGGAAATATACGGCTTATACCGTTGTAAAAACCGAGCCGGAGGTCGGCCAGAAAGTAAAGATGAATGAGACGGTGGTTAAGGTGTATGTGGCGAAAGAAGCCACTTCCACATCCAGTGAATCCACACCGCCGCCCGCGTCGTCTTCCTCTTCTTCGCAAGATGGAACGACATCTTCTTCATCCAGTGACGGTCAGACGCCAAGCGCTTAACATGTATGAAAAAGGCGAGAGAAAAGCAATGCTTTTCTCTCGCCTTTTTGTTTTTGAAACCAATGGGCTCAGCAGGTGGCTCCTCCCACAAGATGCTTTTGCGCAGAAAGATTTTCCTGTTTGCGCTGCAGCAGTTCATCGCTGAGCAATTGCGCCTGTACCTGATCAAAGCCAAGACGCGCGATGGTGTCGGAAAAACGCTCGCCCGTGATTCCCTGTTCGCGGAACAGCAGAATTGCTTTTTCAATCACATCCAGCACCTCTTCTTTGCTGGAGAAAATCTTATCAAGCGCGCGTCCCTGCGCTACATGCTTGCCCCAGCGTCCGCCAACATAGACTTTGTATCCGCCTGTGTAGCGGGTGATTGCGTCGAAGGGGCATTTGTTTACGCAGCGTCCGCAGTGGTTGCAGGCGTCCGCGTCAATGGAGACAATTCCGTCCACGACCTTGGCCACGTGGATGGGACAGGCGTTTTCCACCTGGCATACCTTACATCCGTGGCACTTGGAAGCGTCGATTTCAGGAATGCGCTGGCCGATTACGCCCAGATCGTTCAGGTCGGGCTTGACGCAGTTGTTGGGGCAGCCGCCCACGGCGATTTTGAATTTATGCGGCAGCTTCACATCCCGGTATCCGTGATAGAAGCGTTCGTGAATTTCTTCCGAAAGCGCGAAGGTGTCGATCAGACCGTACTGGCAGGTGGTTCCCTTGCAGGATACAACAGGCCGCACCTTCGAACCGGTTCCGCCGGTCTCCAACCCGTTTTGCGCCAGATAATCCCGCAGCGGTTCAATGTTTGCATAGGGAACGCCCTGAATCTCCAGTGTCAGGCGGGATGTCATGGTGATTTCGCCGCTGCCAAAGCGTTCTGCTGCCTCGGCAATGACCTTACTTTCTTCGGCGCTCACTTTGCCGTTTCGTGTGATCACACGACCGTTAAAACGATCGGGAGTTCGCTTGTCCTGCAAGAAACCAAGCGCTTTCACACGGGTGACATCCTGCGGCGATACGGTGCTCTGGGCGCCTTCCACTTTTACGTCGTTGAAGAAAACCGCGCCTTCCAAAACTTTTGTCTGAGTGTACCCAAAGGCTTTCAGGCGGTTCTGCAGGAAGTAGCCTCGCTTGCCTTTGGCGCAAACCAAAAGCAGTTTTTGATCCTTGGCCAGTCCTTCAATGGGACCGTTCACTTTGCCCAAATCTACCCAGCGCGCACCGGGAATGGACGGCTGCGGCGCAACATCCACAACGGTGTACTCTTTTGCGGCGCCGGCGGCGTACTCGGCGGGCGTCATGCTCTCCAGAACGCCGGTCAGTTTGTTCAGCAGAACATACACGGCCTGTACAAAGGGATGAATGGCAGTGGAGAAGGGGGGCGCATAGGCGTAGTCCAGATTTTCAAAGTCTTCCAGGCGAGCGCCCATGGAAATTCCGGTCACTGCAATATCGATCATTTTATCCACGGCGCCGGGCCCGAATACCTGGATGCCGAGCAGCCGGTGGCTGGCTTTGTCCGCAATCAGCTTGGTGACGAAAAAGGCGGCACCCGGATAATAATGCGCTTTATCATCCGTCACGGCCAGAGCGGTCTCCAGATCGTAACCGGCCTGACGTGCCTGTTCTTCGGTCAGACCAGTCCGTCCGCCGTTCAGTCCGGGCAGTTTCACCACACCGGTACCGAGAACGCCGGGATAATGCTTGTCCTGTCCGGCCAGGGCTTGCGCCAGAGTGCGTCCCTCGTAGTTGGCGGAAGAGCCCATCGCAGACCATTGGGCCGCTCCGGTAAGACGGTTTTTGACGATCACACAATCGCCGGCAGCGTAGACATCGGGCAGGTTGGTGCGCAGCTGATCATCGACCACGATCAACCCGCGCTCCATTTGAATGCCGCTGTCAGAAAGCCATGCGGTGTTGGGACGGATGCCGACGCTCATGACCACAACGTCCGCCACAATTTTGCCCGCACTGGTCAGTACGCCGGTAACTTTGTTGCCTTCTGCCAGAATTTCGGTCACTTTTGTTCCGGTAAGTACCCGGACGCCTGCTTTTTGCAGATGCTTTTTGGCGAAGTTTGCCATTTCCGGATCCAACACGTTGGGCATGACCTGCGGAGCAATATCCACAACGGTCACGCTGAGACCGCGCATCAACAGATTTTCTGCGATTTCAAGACCAATGAAACCACCGCCGACCACGACGGCCCTCCGCGCCTGCTTGGCTGTCAGATACGTGCGCAGCTGTTCCGCGTCATCGGGAGTGCGCATTTTGAAAACGCCCTCGGCCTGAACGCCCGGAAGCGGGGGAACAATGGAAGATGCGCCGGTTGCGACAACGCAGGCGTCATAAGGATAGAGCTCTTCTTCGCCGTTTTCCAGATTTTTGGCGAAAATCTGCCGCTGTGCACTGTCCAGCCGGAAGGCCTCCCGTTCGGTATGTACGGTGACGCCGGTCAGGGCAGTATATTTTTCCGGAGTGTTGACGATCAGCTCTCCGCGGCTCTCGATGGCGCCGCCCACATAATAGGGAAGACCGCAGCCGGCATAGGAGATATCCCTGTCCCGGCTGAGCAGGGTGATACGGATGGTTTGGTCCATGCGCTTCAGTTTCGCGGCGGCCTTGGTTCCCGCGGCCACGCCGCCAATTATTACTACATTCATGTAAGTGCTCCTTCCTGATTCATTTTCAGGGTCCCATGGCTTCATTATACGCTTGTGCTCAGGCTCTTGCAATTTTTTGTGAATATTTGAACTGTTTTGTGAGAGAATAAAAACGAGGTGACACACATGCAGAATTTTGAGGATTATACACCGGAGATGCTTGTTTACTACAATTCGCTGAGCGAACCGCTGAAGCGTCGTCTGGCAGAGAGCAAGTTTGCTGTTGAAGATCTGCAAAGTCTGGCGGCAGCAGCGGAAATGCTGGCGCAGGCTGGTGTGGACAGTATGCCGGAGTAAAAGGAAGAAGAGGGCGCGACCGTACGGCTGCGCCCTCTCTTGCATCCGATGATCGTGCCGGATATAATGAGGAATAAGGAGGATGCGATATGGGAGAAAGAATTTTTTCGGATATTACACAGGCGATTGGGCACACTCCTTTGATCTCGCTGGCGCGCCTGACGGAAAGCGCCGGGATAAAGGCGGAACTCTTTGCCAAATTAGAGGGGCAGAATCCGGCAGGAAGCGCGAAGGACCGGGTGGCGCTTTATATGCTGGATACCGCTGAAAAACAGGGAAAACTGAAGCCGGGCGGTACCATTGTGGAACCGACCAGCGGAAATATGGGGATTGGTCTGTGTGCCGTTGCGGCAGCACGGGGATACAAGGTAATCATCACAATGCCGGAAACCATGAGCGTGGAACGTCAAAAGCTGATGAAGGCTTATGGCGCGGAACTGGTCCTCACAGAAGGTGCCAAGGGAATGGCGGGCGCGATTGCAAAGGCAGAGGAAATCTCCGCGCAAACAGGTGCAATGCTGGCGGGACAATTTGTCAATCCGGCGAACCCGGAGGCTCATTATCGCACCACTGGCCCGGAAATTTGGCGGGACGCAGGCGGAAAAGTGGATGCGTTTGTGGCGGGCGTCGGCACAGGCGGTACCATAACGGGTGTGGGACGTTACTTAAAAGAAAAAGATCCGGAGGTCCATCTGGTTGCGGTGGAACCGGCGGACTCGCCGGTCCTTTCCGGAGGACAGGCCGGGGCGCATGGCCTGCAGGGAATCGGTGCAGGCTTTGTTCCGGACATTCTGGATACACAGATTTATAATGAAGTGATAACAAGAACCACGCAGCAGGCGTATGAAGCGGCCCGTCAGTTGACTCAAAAAGAAGGAATTTTGGCGGGAATTTCTTCCGGCGCGGCGCTGAGCGCGGCTTTGGAACTGGCTGCACGTCCTGCCTTTGAAGGAAAGCGCATCGTGGTTCTTCTGCCGGACAGCGGCGAGAGATATCTTTCGACAGATTTGTTCGAAGGGTGATAGAAGATCGGTTGCTGTTTTTGGAAAATTGTGCTACACTGATAAAAATGTCGCGAAGGAGGGAGAAGTCGTGCGTTCGTTTGAGTCTCGGGAGGACTATTTGGAGACGATTCTGGTTCTTTATCAGGAAAAGGGCGCAGTGCGCAGCATTGACGTGGCGGAACGCATGAAGTTTTCCAAACCAAGCGTCAGTCGCGCAGTGGGACTGTTAAAAAGCGCGGGACTGGTCACCATGGATCGGGAGGGCTTTTTGCGTCTGACTTCCGAAGGAGAAGCGGCGGCTCGTGGCGTGTACGAGCGCCATACGGTCCTCCGCGATTTTCTTATTCAAATCGGTGTGGATGCGGCAACAGCGGCAGAAGATGCCTGCAGGATGGAACATGTGATCAGCACACAGACGTTTGAGAGTATTCGCAAACAGCTGAAAGACGAAGATAAGGAAAGAATCGTGCGATGAAAAAACAAAAAGTTTATTGGATCATTGGTCTGATCGGTTGTGTGGTTGGAACAGCGCTGATGGCGGCTCGTCTGCTGTGGGGTTTTATGGAAGAACAGCTTACAGTCAGTTCTGCTGTGATTTGTCTGCTTGTGTTTTTGGTGGCGTTTTATTTGCTGCTGACACAGGCGCGCCCGGACAAAGAGAAGAAATGATATTTAAAAATCCCCGCCCGGAAATCGCTCCGGACGGGGATTTTGAGTTTTATCCAATTCCTTTATACAGAATGCTGCATACCAGGACGAGCACAGCCAAACCGACGTAAAAGTATTTGGCGGTAATTCGGAAGCCTTTTCCCAGCGGCTTGCTCCTTCCCTGGTTTAGCTCGGCACAAATACGGTCTGTGCCCAGAACCCAGTAGATGATAATGGCGCAGAGTACAGCGCCGAAAGGAACGATGTAGATTGTAATGGCGTCCATCCAACTGCCCAGGCGAGGTTCATATTCGATGAGTGTACCGGCGGCGTATACAATCAGTGCCACAAGAGCGACCGACGCCTTTCGGGGAAGATGCAAATGCCGCATCACCGCTTCCGCGCACACCTCAAACATATTGACCAAACTGGTGATTCCGGCGAAGATGACCGAAAGGAAGAAGACAATGGAAACAAGGCGACCGCCGGGCATCTGTGCAAAGACCTTGGGAAGTGTAATGAAAATCAGGGGAGGGCCCGAAGCAGGGTCCAAGCCAAACGCAAACACGGCGGGAAGGATCACAAATCCGGAAAGCAAAGCGGCGCAAGTATCCAGAAAGGCGGTTTGTGCGGCTGCACGGGGAATGTTTTCTTCCTTTCCCAGATAGCTGCCGTAAATAATCATGCCGGAACCGGTGATGGAAAGAGAAAAGAATGCCTGTCCCATGGCCATTACCCAGGTGTCGGGGTTTAAAAGCTGGCTCCAGTCAGGAATCAGCAAGTAGGCATATCCGGCGCCGGCGCCGGGAAGAAATGCCACATAGACGGCAACTCCCAGAAACAGCAGGAAAAAGGCTGGCATAATAATGCGATTGGCTTTTTCAATTCCTTTTAATACGCCGCCGAAAAGAATCAATGCGGTAAGAAGAATTACTGCCGCATGCCATCCCAGACTTCCGAATGGTCCGGTCATGTCCGCAAAATAGGTTTCGGCATCCGTATCAAAAAGGGATCCAGTCAATCCGCCGGCACAGTAGCGAAGCACCCATCCCACAATCACCGCATAACCAATGGCGATACCCAACGATCCGAATAAAGGGATGGCGCCCAAGAGACCGCCGCCTTTTTTGCCGCGGGTCTGGAGGGCGTACTGGTATGATCCGATAGGCCCTGTACCGGTTAGACGACCAAAAGCAAATTCGGCGGAAAGGCCTGCATAGCCGAATAAAGCAACAAAAAAGAAATATACCAGTAAAAATGCGGCACCGCCGTACTGGCCTACACGATAGGGGAAAAGCCAAATATTGCCCATGCCAACGGCAGAGCCCACCGAGGCCAGAACAAACCCCAGTTTGTTCCGAAATTTGAGATTGTGTTTTTCCTGCATGATTCTGCTCCTGTCACTGATGTTTTCCACAGTATAGCATAAAGAAACAAAAGGAGCAATGCAAAGCGGCAGCTTGAATGCCCTGTTGGAATCTGTTTCTCTATATAAATAAGGAAGCAAAAAATAAATTTCAAAAAAGGGAAAAAAAGGAGTTGACAGGAGAGGAAGGATGTGGTAGTATAACAAAGCTGTCCCCACGGACGGGTCACAAAAGAGCGA